>JASFOT010000117.1:0-6746 GCA_050116375.1 Gammaproteobacteria bacterium
ACCTCGTAGCGGAAGATGTTGGAGACGCCGGTGTAGTAGGAACTGCCGAACAGATACCTGCCGTCCGGCGAAAACACGAAACCCTCCGGCACGGCGCTGCCGAAATTGAATTCCTTGATCGGCCGTGTCTCGCCTTCGAGCAGCGTTTCGATTTCCATGATGCGCAGCGATTGGTCACCGCTGATATTGCCGTAGGAAGCCGACAGGAGCCGCCCGTCGGGCGAAATGTCCATGTCGTAGAGATTCTCACCGTAGGAGAAGGTGTGCACCGAGAACCATTCCTCGTACGGATACGGCATCCGGACCAGCGTCTGCAGTCCGTTGAGGTGCCTGACTCCCCATATCGATCGATCGCTCCTGTTAAAAACGAGTTCGCCGACACGGAGATCCGCAAACAGCATCTCCGACTCGCCGGTGTCTACGTTCAGCGCCATCAGATCCCTGTAGGCGGAATTATCCGCCGTGTAGAACAGCGTTCTGCTGTCCGGATCGAACGCCGTGGCCGTGACCCGGAATAACATGGGGCCCTTGATGTCCTCGATCCGCTGAACTGATCCGTCTTCCATCGAGATCCCCGCAATGTGAGCAACGATCCCGGGATATCGGATTCCGGCAAGCAGCCTGTTGTTCCTTTCATCCAGGTGGGCGCGGGATACCGAACCCAGGGCGCGATCCGAAAGGCTTCGGTAGCTGGTCGTGGGGAACTGGCGGATGGAGGCCAGGTTTTTCTCCTGGAACTGGTGTTCCCATTCGATCCATTCCTGCCATGCGTCTTCGAGGGGTCTTCCGAAAACCTGTTCGAACTGATCGCCGTAGGAGCGCCGGCTCCCATCGGTGCGGGCCACCCACCGAACGAGATGATCGGGGGAAGTGGTCAGCACCATGTAGCTCATGAATCGCGTGCCGTAGAGATAAGCGTTCACGCCGACCTGGAAGTCCACCTTGGTTCCCTCGGCAACCAGTCCCAGCGGGTCATAGAAATGGGCGTCGTCGCGGACCATCGCCCGGAACACCATCTCGTCATACGCCCCCTGGGCGCGTCCGAGTCCGCCGGCCATCCAGGTCTGGGTGAAGACCGCCATTCCCTCGTGGTACCAGCGCGGGCTGGTGAGCCGCGGAGTGGTCAGGTACTGGTAGACCATCGACTCGGGATAGTCCGACATGGCCATGACCTTGCCCCCGAAAATGCGCCGGTAGAAACGGTCCTGGTCATTCGCCATGTCGGTTCCTACCAGATGAACCAGCTCGTGGTTCATCCAGGTCCAGATGCGCTCCGCCGAGGCGGCGGTCTCAAAGGCCAGGGAGCGCGGACCGATGTCCATCATGACGATGTTGCGGGGCAGCGGCGTCGCGCCGGCGTTGCCGTAGTCCGTGAAGTCGGTCATCAGCATCGTCGGCCGGTCCCAGGGCTCATAACCGTAGATCTCGCGCTGCTTGGTCATCGAGTTCTCGAAACTGCGCGCCGCGTGGGGAACCAGGTAGGTCTCTGTGGGATCCAGGTAAAGGAGTTTCAGCTGGTCCGTATCGAGATATTCGAGCCCCTCCGAATTTGCCACGCCCGGACAGGTCATCAGGACTGAGGCAAGCAGGAACCAGAGCTTTCGTGTTTTCATGTTGCTCTCTTCCGCCGCTTTGAAAATGAAAAAGGAGGATACAACGTATATCGCGTCGTATCCTCCTCTTTGTGGCGTCGGTCCCTGACGCCCGGCCGACTAGGCGGCCCAAATCCCTTTATTCAGCGATCAGCGCTGCGCATCTCGCATCGAGTCGTTCATTGCGTCGCGCATTGCGTCATTGAACGTCTCGCTGTTCATGGCGTCCCGGAATGTCCGGTCGGCCAGCGCATCCCGCAGGGCTTCGCTGTTCATTGCGTCGCGCATCGTCTCGCTGTTCATGGCGTCACGAAGCGTCTCGCTGTTCATGGCGTCGCGGAAAGCCTCGTTGTTCATCGAGTCCCGCATGGATTCGCTGTTCATGGCGTCGCGCAGGGCTTCGCTGTTCATGGCGTCGCGGAACGTGTCGTTGGCCACGGCGTCGCGCAGGGCTTCGCTGTTCATGGCGTCGCGGAACGTGTCGTTGGCCACGGCGTCGCGCAGGGCTTCGCTGTTCATGGCGTCGCGGAAGGCGTCGTTGGCGACGGCGTTACGCAGCGATTCGCTGTTCATCGCGTCACGAACCGCTTCGTTGTTCAGCGCATCACGAACGGCCCTGTTGTTCAGCGCGTCACGGACAGCCTGGTTGTTCAGGGCATCCCGAACGGCCTGGTTCTGCAACGCGTCACGAGCGGCCTCGCTGTTCAACGCATCCTGAACAGCCTTGTCGTTCATGGCGTCGCGGATCGTCCTGTCGTTCAGCGCGTCACGCACGGCCTTGTCGTTCAGGGCATCGCGCACGGTCTTGTCGTTCAGCGCGTCTCTGACGGTCCGGTCATTCAGCGCATCACGCACGGCCTTGTCGTTCAACGCGTCCCGAACGGATCGGTCATTCAGCGCGTCCCGGACGGAACGGTCGTTCAGCGCGTCGCGGACAGTGCGATCGTTCAGGGCGTCCCGAACGGCCTTGTCATTAAGAGCGTCCCGAACAGCCTTGTCGCTCAGGGCGTCCCGCACCGACCGGTCATTCAGAGCGTCGCGCACAGCCTTGTCATTAAGGGCATCCCTGACGGCCTTGTCGTTCAGGGCGTCACGCACCGCGCGGTCGTTCAACGCGTCGCGGACCGCGGCATCGTTCATCGCGTCCAGGAACGCCTGATCGTTGATCAATCGGTCAAACGTGTCGGTCTGCATGAAGGCCTGCAGCGACTCGTCGCCGAGTTTGACGTCTTCGGAGCCGATCTGGTCCGCTCTGTACCTTTCTGCCGGCGCAATCGTGCCGGCCGCTTCTTCGCTCGAAGGCGGGTAAGAGCTGGCGAAGTAGCCGACAACGGCCACCACGGCCACCATGACCGCTGCTATGCTCCAAGTCTTCTTGCTGCTAGCCATCGTTATCTCCCTCTCTTGCCCTTCTCATCGGGCCATCTTTGTGACGAGTACAAATACAAATACTGCTTCGCGCCCAAAAAGTTGGTGGCGCTATTATTCCCGACTCATTGCCGAGATCTCCACAGTCTCCTTCCTGACCAGTTTCTGGTCCGTCAAAAATCGTAATTCGATCGTTCCGTCGCCAACTTCTGCGGCCTCGAAGAAGACAGCGTACCTGTGGTCTCGCCCCTGGGCGAACGTGATCTGTCCGTTTGTGGCGTCGAGCGACGCCGCGCTTCCGTCGAGCTGGGCGAACCCGCCGAAATCGAGGCCGGAGTGGCTGTAATCAGCGACAATCTGCAACGGCTGTTCTGCGGCCAGATCGAAATCCATCACCAACAGACCGTTCTGCCTGTGAGTCTCGATTGACCCGGTAATGCCTCCGGTATCCAGCGAGATAATGTTCTGGGCGGCCGCCGGCGTTTCGTAACTGGCGATTGTCCCCACAAGGCCCCGAACGTCGGCGGGGCCTGAAAAATCCGTTGTTCCCAGCTGCAGGGCGACGGCCGCGACGGCCGCGCCAAACGCTGCAGCGCCCGCATAACGCAAAGTAACGGGGGCCGGCCAGTCCGGCAGGAGGGCCTCCAGGATTCCGCGGCGTTTCCTGGGACGTACCGCTGCCATGATGCGCGATCGCAGACCGGGCGGTGGATCCGCCTGAGGGACCCTGTCGAGGACGCCGGACAACTTGCGCATGTCGTCCATGAGCGATTTCAGGCCCGGGTCGGACTGCATCCGGGCGGCGAGTTCTTCCTGCTCCGGCGCGGACAGTTCGCCGTCGAGCTCTCCATGAATCAGTTCGATGGATCTGTCTTCGTTCATGTTCAGATCAATCCTTTGTCGGCCAGCCGGTCCTTGAGGAGCTGCCGGGCGGTAAATAATCTTGATTTGACAGTTTTTTCCGGTATTTCAAGCGTTTGGCTGATCTCGCGATATGACAGCTCCATGAAGTGCTTGAGCACAATGACCGTGCGGTATTCGACCGAAACTGTCATAAGCGCCTCCTGCATCGCGGCGCTGAGCTGGGTTTCCCGCAAGGCGATCTCTGGCGTTCCGCCGCCCGAAAGCCGGCGCTCGTCCAGTTCGGTGCTGCGTTTTCGCCGGTTGAGAACGTCGATGGACTCATTGATCACGATCCGATATATCCAGCTGTAGAACCTGTATTGCGGGTTGTAATTGTCCAGTTTCTCGAAAGCCTTCATGAAGGCCGTCTGCGTGACGTCCGCCGCATCGTCGCTGTCGCCCAGCATTCTCAGGGCTGCGTTGTAGACCGGCTTCTCGTATTCGCCGACCAGCACTTCAAAGGCATTCGGGTCGCCCTGAAGGCAGTCCTGAACCAGTTTTGCGTCGTCGTCTATACCCATAATTACGGCGGACCGGGCGAAAGGTTGGTGAGGTCGGGCAAAAAAATCGGGGCCCCGGTCCCAATCAGCTTCCCGCGGCCTGGACTTCGAAAATATGATCGAAGCCGGAGTAGCGGAATATATTGTTGATATGAGGACTTACGTTAACCAGTCTCAGACCTCCTCCGGCGGCCATGAGTCGTTTCTGAGTCCTTAGCAATACACCGAGTCCTGCGCTGGAGATGTAATCCAGCCGCGAGAAATCCACCGTTGCGGAACCTTCAACGCTGTCCAGGAAGGCCTGCGCCTTTTCCGTTTGTGCCGCATCCAGGCGGCCGGCGATAAAGATGCTTCCTTCTTCTCCGATTCCGATATCAAACATGTAGGGCTACCTCAGATCCTTGCTGAACTTGATTGTTGTGCAGCCATCGCTGTGACGATACTCGATGGAGTCGACGACTTTCTTTGTCAAATGGAGCCCGAGACCTCCGGGTTCACGCTCCTCTATGGGGCGATAAATGTCCACCGGAGGGCTCTTGGTAACGTCGAAGGGCCGGGAGTCAGCATCCTTCAGGGTAACCAGGAGGCGGTCGCCGTCTCTTTCGAGAGTGAGGCGGATATCCACCTGGCCGTCCGCGTTGTACTTGACCATGTTGGTAAACAGTTCCTCCACGGCAAAATGGATATCATGCCGATCGGCCGTATCGACAGATTCGGTTTCGAGGAACGACTCGGTGAACGTGAACAGTTCTTCCAGCGAGTCGAATGATCTCTTGAAGGTATTCTCCATCCGACCGCGTTCCCGAAACGAACAGCCGTCCCGGGCGCACGCCTCCCCTCCGCGCGGACCGTTCCCGAATGTCAGCCGGCGACTCTGTGATCGCCTGACTTTCCAGTTCGGCTCCCTGCCGCTGCTTTAAGCTCTGGATCAGTATACGCCAGCCATGCCGCGTCGCCACGATGCGGGCACCGCATTGCACAAGAGTAGTGCCTTAAGGAGCTAATCGGGAAGACGTCGTATCACCACGACGGTGATGTCGTCGGCCTGGGTGACATGGCCCCCGAATTCCCTCACGCTACGCAGGAGAATTTCCACCAGATCGGTCATGGGTTTGTCATGATGGTCGCGAACGACGGCGGCCACACCGTCCTCGCCGAACTGCTCCCCGGCCGCATTCTCGTATTCGTAAACCCCGTCAGAGATCAACGCGAGCAGGTCGCCGGGATCGAGTTCGATGCGCTGGGCGGTCTTCAGGCTGTTCTGATACATAGCGCCCATGGGGAACGTTGTCGCCCCGTACCAGATGCATTCCCCGGTCGATGCTCGGAAATGCAGCAGCGGGCCCTGGCCACCCGCGTGGAAGCGCACGTCATGAGTACGTGGATTGAGGATGCCGACAAATGCTGTGACGAATCGATCGTCCGGCAAGTCGTCAACCAGCTGATTGTTGCCGTGGGCATAGATCTCGTCCAGGCTCGCGCCAAGTCTCAGTCCGAGGCGCATCATCGCCCGAACCTGGGTTGCGCTCAGCGCCGGACCGATCCCGTGGCCCGTGGCGTCGCCCATCAGCAGAAAAAGTCGCCCGTCCTCGAGACGCACGAAATCGAACAGGTCGCCTCCCGTCTCGTCGGCCGGACGAAACTTGCCGGCTCCGTCGTAACCGTCCACCGCGGGCATCCGTTTGGGCAGGGCGCTCATCTGGATCTCCCGGGCGACGCTGATCTCCTGGTTGATCCGCTCTCGATTCATCAGCTCCTGGGTAAGGCTCACTCTGTGGAGCGCCACAGCGCACTGGGCCGCCAGCGCCGCCGCCACCCTTTCGTCGCTGTCGGTGAACTCGCCTCCTTCCTTGTTGAGAAGCTGCAGCACCCCGATCAGGGATTCGTCATATCCAATGAGCGGCAGGGTCAGCATGCACCGGGTGCGGTAGCCGGTCTTCTTGTCGAAGGAAGGGTCGAAGCGGTCATCCGAATAGCAGTCCCGCACATTAATGATCCGGCGGGTCTTGGCGCATTGCCCTGCGATTCCTCGCGTGGCCGGAAAGCGGATCGGATCCATACCCGTGGCGACGGTCAGCAGCAGCTCGTCGGTTTCCCCGTCATACATGTACACGGTGCCGCGGTCGGCGCGAAGCACCTGACGGGCCGCATCGATAACCTCGGTCAGCATTTTGGAAAGGTCGTAAGGAGCAGCAAGCTTCTTCGTGACCTCCAGGATCTGCTCCAGGGTCTCTGTCTCGAGTTGTTGCCCGGGGACCTTGGTGCTCATGGAATCACCTAGCGTCACCGGGAACGGATCGCCATGTCGAGACAGACATAATCAATGTCGATCCCGGATATCCGTTCCCGCCGCTTGTCTGGCTCGCGATCCAGGTCGATGGTC
>JASFOT010000118.1:0-6726 GCA_050116375.1 Gammaproteobacteria bacterium
AACATTGGAGTGCTTCGCAACTCGCTTCAGATAGGCGGCCAGGTTTCCTCCCTTGCCCGCATCACCCCCAGTGATTCCCGTGACGGTCACCGCATACAGAAAACCGCGGCTCGTCCGTCCGGCGAGAGCCAGCCGTTCCTCGGACGTCACCGGGGACACCAGATGCACGAGGGCAAGACCGCGAGCAGCCAGCGCCTCGTCCAGATCGGAGCTCTCGTCGAGGGGCAGGTCCGGAACAATGAATCCGGCCACTCCAGCCTGCTCCGCACGGGCAGCAAGATTCTCGTAGCCCATCGCCAGCAGGGGATTGAGGTAGCTCATCAGGATGATCGGGGCCGCCGGCTCGGGTTCCATGGCCGCTATTTCATCCAGAATCCATTGCAGCGTCACGCCCGACTCCAGGGCGGACCTGGAGGCCCGCTGGATGGTCAGCCCGTCGGCCATCGGATCTGTAAAGGGCACCCCGACCTCAACCACGTCGGCAGCCTCCGCTATCCGTCCGAGATCGCGGCGGAATGACTTTGGCGCAGGATATCCGGCGGTGAGGTAGGCAACGAGGGCGGTCCGACCTTCGTTACCGGCGGTCTCGATAGCGTTCTGGATGCGCTCGCTGCCGTTCACGACCGACGCCCCGCGGGAGGATGTTTGGCCAGCGTCGGCATGTCCTTGTCCCCGCGCCCGGACAAACCCAGCAGAATCCGCCCTCCCGGGTGATCCCTGGCCCAGCGTTTCGCGCCGGCAAAGGCATGGGCCGTCTCCAGGGCGGGCAGAATGCCCTCCAGCGCCGCGCACTCGTCCAGCGCCTGCAGCGCCTCCTCGTCCGATGCCGTTTCGTAGCGCACCCGGCCGATGGAGGCCAGGAAGGCATGCTCCGGACCCACTCCGGGGTAGTCCAGACCCGCGGAGATGGAATGGGTCTCCTGGACCTGGCCGTGCTGATCATGGAGAAGCATGGAATAACTGCCGTGCAGAACACCGGGACGCCCATGGCTGAGCGTCGCGGAGTTGTCTCCCAGGCCGCCGCCCTTGCCACCGGCCTCGATTCCCAGGATCTCGACATCGCGATCCGCGAGGAAACCGTGGAACAGCCCGATGGCGTTGGAACCTCCTCCGACACAGGCGACCACGGCATCCGGCAGCGCGCCGATCCGGTCGAGTATCTGGGCCCGCGCCTCGCGACCGATCACAGACTGCAGCTCCCGGACCAGATAGGGATACGGATGCGGACCCACGGCGGATCCCAGCAGATAGTAGGTATTGACGGGATCGGAAACCCAGTCGCGCAGCGCCTCGTCAATGGCCGCTCGCAGCGTCTGGTCTCCCGAAGTCACCGGCACCACCTCCGCACCCAGACGCATCATTCTCTCCACGTTGGGCGCCTGCCGCTCGCAGTCGATGGCGCCCATGTACACCACGCAGGGGAGCCCGACCCGGGCGCAGGCCGCCGCGGAGGCGACACCATGCTGACCGGCGCCGGTTTCCGCAACAATCCTGGTCGCCCCGATCAGCCGTGCCAGCATGGCCTGACCCAGCGCGTTATTAATCTTGTGCGCACCGGTGTGGGCGAGATCCTCGCGTTTGAGCCAGACCTCTGCGCCCCAGGCCTTACCCAGCGCCGGGGCCGGCGTCAGGGCCGTTGGTCGTCCGGCCCAGTCACGCAGTTCCGCGCCGAGACAGGACTGGAAACCCGGGTCCTTCAGGTGATCCCGAATCCCTGCCTCCAGCCGGTCCAGAGCGGGGACCAGGGTCTCCGGAACAAATCTCCCCCCATAGGGACCGAAACGGCCTCGATCGTCGGGAAAACGACCGTCCAGCAGCGCCTGTAACAGTTCCTCTGGCTTTTCTTCTTGCGCAGCGATCGCGCTCATGATGCTTCTCCGATGAAATCCATATTCCGTTCAGCGCGCCGGACGGCTTCGACGAACTCCCGGATAAGCGACGGACACTTGATCCCCGGCGCCGACTCTACCCCTGAACTTACGTCGAGCCCATAAGGCCGAACCAGCCGCATGGCGCCAGCCACGTTGTCCGGCCGCAGTCCACCGGCCAGAATTAACCGGGTTTCGGCCGCGATAGTCCGCGCCTCATTCCAGTCGGCGACTCTGCCACTGCCGCTGAGCGGGCCTTCAAACAGCAGCAGCCCCGGCAGACGGTCAGGCCTGGCGCCGCCCGCGCGAAAAACGGGAAGTGGGCGGCAGGGACCGGTCAGCCGGATCCGTTCGAAATCCTCGGCGTCGGTCTGAAGAAACTCGGGCCGGAGATGTTCCATCACCTCGTCGACGTCCTCCTGCGATGGATGCCGCATGACTGCCACCCTGACCACCCCGGGCGGCAGTTCGGTAGCCAGAGCCGCCGCCGATGCCGGCGCAATTCTTCGGACCGAGTCGGCGAACACGAAGCCCAGTGCATCCGCCCCGGACTCGACAGCCGCCTCGACCGCCTCCCGGGACGTCAGCCCGCAGATCTTGACCAGGGCGCTCATCAGCCCACCGAAGCCGAGCGTCCGGCCCGGATCATGTCCTGCACCAGAGTCCCCGGGTCGGGGGTCTTCATCAGCGCGCTCCCCACCAGAGCCACCGAATAACCCAGTGAGGCCACGGCCGTAACGTCTTCGGCTCCCTCGATTCCGCTCTCCGCCACCTTCGGGTACAAATCCGGAAAATGCTCTGCCAGCTCACCGAAGCGGCCCGGATCCACCTGGAGGGTTCGAAGATTCCGGCAGTTCAGTCCCAGGAGTACCGGACCGGCATTATCATCATCCGCGACTCGGAGCCCCACCGCCCGCTCCAGGTCATCCCGGTCGAAGGCTTCCAGCAGGACGAACATTCCCAGTTCCAGCGCAAGCTCGAGCAGCGCCGACAGACGAGTCTGGTCGAGCATTCGAATGATCAGAAGGATTCCGCCGGCTCCGGCCACCCGGGCCGCCCAGACCTGTTCCGGCGCCACCAGGAAATCCTTGGCCATCGCGGGCACTCCCGCCGGCTCAAGGGCCCGCGCCGCGCGCTGTAAATGGTCCATGCTGCCGCCGAACCGATCCGGCTCGGTCAGGACGGACACGGCACAGGCGCCGGCTTCTGCATACACCGTGGCACGCTGCTCGATAGCCGACGTGTCCCGGGACAGCGTACCCGCTGAAGGCGAGCTCAGCTTGATTTCGGCTATCAGGTCGAAGCCTTCCGGGGACAGCCGCAGCGGCGGGGGCGGAGACATGTTCATCGCCTGGCGTCGCAGGTCCGAACCGCCCACTCGGGCACCCAGGCGGCGCGCGCGTATCTCTGACGCGCGGCTCATCCTGGCGAGAAAGTCTTCGCCGGACGTCATCGGCGGCCCTCGGATCCCGCGAATCGGGCGATCGCGTCAAGAAGTTCCGTGGCTTTGCCGCTGTCCAGGGCCTCGACGGCCAGACTCACGGCCTCCGCCGGATCCTGCGCTTTTCCGGTCAGTTCCAGGACCAGAGCCGCGCCCAGAATCAGGGCGTCCCGGTGGGCGCCAGCCTCTTCACCGGAGAACACGGCCCGCAGACGCGCGGCATTGTGCTCTGCATCCCCCCCCGCCAGATCCTCCGGCCGGCATCTCTCCAGACCCCATTCCAGCGGGTCCCGAACCAGACGCTCGACCCGACCGGGCGTCACATCGAATAACTGGAAGGGTCCAACGGGAGTCGCTTCGTCCCAGCCGGGGTCCCCGTGGACAACATAAACCCTTTCTATATTGGTTCCGGAAAGGGCTTCCGCCATCAGTTCCGCCATGTCCGGGCTATAGGCTCCGATCAGCCCGAAGGGCGGTTCTGCGGGATTGGTCAACGGACCCAGCACGTTGAAAACGGTCCTGACGCCCAGTGCGCCGCGGACAGCGGCCACAGATTTCATTGCCGGATGGTAGTAGGGCGCGAACAGAAAAGAGAAACCGGTCGCGTTCAGACAGCGAACCGCGGTTTGCTCGTCGAGGGGGAGACCCATGCCGAGTTCTTCCAGCACGTCGGCGCTGCCGCTGCGGCTGGAGACCGAACGGTTGCCGTGCTTCATTACGGGTACGCCGCAGGCCGCGGCCAGCAGTGCAGTACCGGTGGACAGATTGAGACTCCCGGATCCGTCGCCTCCGGTTCCGACGATGTCCGCCAGACCCTCGCTCACGTCGACATCAGGGCGGCGCGCCAGCCCCCTCATCGCCCTGGCGAAACCCCGGATTTCCCCGGCAGTCTCCCCTTTCATCCTGAGAGCCGTCAGTACGGCACCGGCAAGCGCGGGTGGGCAATCGGGATCCGTCAATGCCAGGAGAACCTCGCCGGCAAGGGCCTCGGTGAGGTCCGCGCCGGCCAGAAGCCTGTCGAGTGCCTCATTAAGCGGAGACGGCATCGGAATCCCCCCGTCGAAGCGACTTTGTCTCTGTTTTCAGGAAATTGTCCAGTAACTGCTGGCCCATGGGTGTCAGGACGCTTTCGGGATGGAACTGAACGCCTTCCACCGGCAGTTCTGCGTGGCGTACTCCCATGATTTCTCCGTCCGAGGTTTCCGCAGAGACGATCAGGCAGGAGGGCAGGTGGTCCCGGGAGGCGGCCAGGGAATGATATCTGCCCACCTCCAGGGGCTGGGGAAGGCCCCGGAAGACGCCCCGACCGTCATGGCGTATCTCCGACGTCTTGCCGTGCATCAGACACCGCGCCGGCACAATCGCGCCTCCGTAAGCTGCCACGATGGACTGGTGACCGAGACATACGCCCAGTACAGGAATCCTGCGCTCGAAAGCCCGGATCGCGTCCACGGAGATACCGGCGTCATCGGGATTCCCGGGGCCGGGGGAAATCACCAAATGCGTCGGATCCATCGAGCTCGCCTGGTCGAGAGAAATCTCGTCGTTTCGATACACCCGCACCTCGGCACCGAGAACCCGGAAACCCTGCACCAGGTTGAAGGTGAATGAATCGTAATTGTCGATCAGAAGAATGCGCGCGCTCATAGGCCGCCCTCGGCAATCTCGAGGGCTTTCCGCAGAATAGCCCCCTTCGCCATGACCTCTTCGTATTCATTTTCGGGGACGCTGTCAGCGACAATCCCGGCTCCCGCCTGATAGCTGTAACGATCTCCCTGGAAGACCAGGGTGCGGATGGCGATTGCCTGATCCATACCGCCCGATCGGTCGAAATAGCCGACGGTGCCGGCATAGAAGCCGCGTCGCTGGGGCTCGTAGGTATCGATGAGCTCCATTGCCTTCACCTTGGGAGCCCCTACCAGCGTCCCGGCAGGAAAAGTGGCGGCAAAAAGGTCGAAGGCGTCCTTGTCTGCCTCGAGCTCCCCGACGACGCCGCTGACCAGATGCATCACGTGGCTGTAACGCTCCACGGCCCGGCTGGGATCCACCCTGATGCTGCCTGGGACGCCGACACGGCCCAGGTCGTTCCTCGCCAGATCCACCAGCATGACGTGCTCTGCGGCTTCCTTCGGGTCCGCCAGCAGCTCCTTCTCGTTGGCCCGATCTGTCTCCGGATCGTCGCCGCGCGGGCGCGTCCCCGCGATGGGTCGCAGCGCTGCGGAACGACCGTGCAGCCGCACCAGAGCCTCCGGAGACGAGCCGGCAATGGCGGTGTCGCCAAACTCGAGAAAATACATGTAAGGCGAGGGGTTCAGCAGTCGAAGTGCCCGGTATGCCTCGAAGGGCTCCAGACTGGACCGCCCGGAGAAACATACGGACAGAACAAGCTGGTAGACATCACCGGCGCGGATGTGCCCCTTGGCGGCACGGACTGCCTCCAGGAATTCCGTCTTCTCCATACTGGGGACGGGATCGGAGAAGCTGCCGTGCCTGCGGGCAGGAATACCGGCCTGCAGGGCTCTCACCACGTCCTTGCGGACGCCCTGTCGTTCCGACTCGCTACCCGCGTGCAGCAGGGCCGCGCGGCGGGTCAGGTGATCGAACACCAGGACGCTGGACGGGGCGATCCAGACAGCCTCCGGCGCCGAGACCGTCCCGGCGTCCACACCGGGCAGGCGCTCGAAGTGCCGGACGATGTCATAGGCGGCCGCCCCGACAAGACCGCCGCGAAACGGCAGATCATCCGATACCGGGCTGAGCTCGGGTGACATGTCGAGGGCCTTCCGCATTCCCGCCAGCAGTTCCTCACGTGTCCCGGGACGCGGCAGCAATTCGCCACCCAGGCGGAATCCGTCTTCGTCGAGACGGACCTCTACAGCGTCACCGAAGCCAAGGAAGG
The DNA here is from genome assembly GCA_050116375.1 of Gammaproteobacteria bacterium. Taxonomy (GTDB): domain Bacteria; phylum Pseudomonadota; class Gammaproteobacteria; order Steroidobacterales; family XN24; genus JAHEFR01. The sequence goes on from JASFOT010000118.1 coordinate 6,209, forward strand.
AGTAACGGGCCAGGCGCTCGCCCCCCTCCACGCTCTCGAGAAGGAATCGTGGCTGAAAAGATCCCAGCTTCAGATAGGCAGAAACCGGGGTATCCAGATCGGCGGCGATGTCGAAAGGCGGTTCCATCTTCTCCCTGCCTCTTCTTCCGCCGGCCGGGGGAGGACATCAAAAAACCCATCCCCGGGACCGGCGGAGACGGGTTATTGGGTATCAGCTGAGACGAACGATCAACCGAGTGCCCGCACCCTCTCCGGGGCGGAGCACCACCAGTGCCAATGGGGCTCGGGGTTGAGTAATGTTCTGATCATCCTGATGCAGTGTATCCACGTGCCGCATCGCGTCAAGCCTGAATCCACCGAAATGCACAGGGAGGATAGGCAGCTAGAGCCCGTAAAGCATGGACAGAACGAAGGTGAATCCGACCCACATCACCAGAGTCAGCGGTATGCCGACCCTCAGGAAATCGGAAAACCGGTACCCGCCAGAGCTCAATATCAAAAGATTCGTCTGGTACCCG
>JASFOT010000119.1:0-6692 GCA_050116375.1 Gammaproteobacteria bacterium
AAAGGCAAGCGCTGAATCTGGCGAAGAATCTTTTTGCTTCCGCTAGCATCTAACTTGCTGGCGGCACCTTTTCCGGTCCAAACCGACTGAGGAGACTTTACCTCTGAACACTCTGACCATCGATGTGGCCCGCGTCTGCGCCATCGTCGGATCTGTGGTCCTGATGTGTACCTCCTTGGCCCGCTCCGTCGACGCGGCGACGGCGTCCGGCTCGTCCGACGATCCCGCTGTCGGCATCAGCTACCAGGTGGAATTCGATGGCGCGATGGGCGGCAAACGAGGCGAGTTGCTCAGGAAGTCGTCCTTGCTGGTGACTCTGCAGGATCGGCAACCATCCACGTTGACGGCGCTGGAACGCCGTGCCGCAGGTGATCTGAGGCGCCTGTCGGCCGTTCTCAGGTCCGATGGTTATTACGACGCCAAAGTGGATTACCGGATCGATACGTCAACGGATCCCGTGACAGTGACCTTGATCATCCGCCGCGGGGATCCCTACCGACTGGAGAGCTTCGAAATCGTTTACAGCGACGGGCATCCCGGAATCGATCTGCCGCTTGATCCGGCGGAGTTAGGTATCGAAGTCAACCGGCGTGTACGGGCCGCCGATGTGGTGGCGGCAGGGAGGCGAACGGAGGAAATTTTTTGGGAACATGGATATCCCTTTGGCCGGGTCGTCGACCGTCGCCACCTGATTGACAGGAAGACACGGACCATGCGGGTCATCATGACCGTGGAGTCCGGTCCCAGCGCGACGTTCGGGCCCCTGTCTGTCGAAGGGACAGACAAAGTCAAAGAGTCCTACGTGCGGAGCATCAGACCGTGGAAGACGGGGCAGCAGTACGACCGGAGACTGCTCGACAACTACCGCCAGGATCTGATTGATACGTCCCTTTTCGCGTCCGTTCTGATTACGAAGGCAAAAAATCTGGACGAATCTGGCGGTATCCCGATCAACCTCGCAGTGGAGGAGCGGGAGCACCGAACTATCGGCACGGGGTTGAGTTGGGGCACGGACGAAGGTTTTGGCCTTTCTGCGTTCTGGGAGCATCGCAATTTTTTTGGAGAGGACGAGAATCTGAGAGTCGAAACCCGTATTGGCGAGATCGAGCAAAGCCTGAGTACTCTCTACGCCAAACCCCGTTTCCGACGGGACGATCAGACCTTGCTGGGTGTCGCGCGCGTCAAGCGCGAGGAGACGGATGCCTTCGACGAGACCAGCGCGGCGGTAGCGATCGGTCTGGAAAGACAGCTTAGCGAGTTATGGTCTGGCAGGGCCGGCCTGAGCCTGGAGCTATCGGATATCACCGAGAACCGGGACAAGCGGACGCTGTGGTTGTTCGGTGTTCCCGCAGCCATCATCCGGGACAGCCGGGACGTGGAGATGAATCCGACCCGTGGCAGTCGCTTGTGGCTGGGCGTTGCGCCGTACCTGACCACGGGAGACGACAACAATGCGTTTTTTGCCGGAGAAACTAACATCTCCGCCTACAAGTCCCTGCATCAAGAAGACCGGATCGTGGTAGCCGGGCGGGTGCGGGCAGGCAGCATATTGGGAGAAAGCAGGGCCGAGATCCCAGCTTCCAAGCGGTTCTACGCCGGTGGCGGTGGTTCCATTCGCGGATACCAGTTCAAGAAGGTGGGTCCGCTGGACGACCAGAACGACCCGATCGGAGGCCGTTCGGTCATCGAGCTGAGTGCCGAGGCGCGGTTTCGCATCACTGAGCGGATCGGGCTGGTGCCTTTCCTTGACGGGGGTACAGTATTCACCAATCCGGATTTCACCACGGAGGGCGACGACACTATCCGATGGGCGGCAGGGCTGGGAGGACGGTATTTCACCGTGATCGGCCCAATCCGGCTGGATGTTGCGTTTCCGATCAACAAGCGGGACGTGGATGATGATTTCCAGTTCTACGTCTCCATCGGCCAGGCCTTTTAGACCGTGAATCAGCGGCAGATCCGGAAATGGTTGGCTATCAGTGCGGGCGGTGCCGCGCTTGTGGTCGCGCTGGTCGCGGCCGGTCTGATTCTCTGGCTGAATTCCGACCCGGGTCGGCGATGGATCGAGCGCATGGCCGGCGACGCCCTGGGCGAGGCGGGGCTCGTTGTCTCTCTGGAGGGCATTGAGGGTTTTCTGCCGTTCAGCCTTTCGATTCGCCGCGTCGACATACAGGAAGCCAGCGAGCCTTTGCTCACGGTGGATAACGTCCATTTCCAGTGGCGCCCAACTTCTCTCCTGGCAGGCAGGCTACATATACAGGCGCTGCTGGCGGACGCCGTTCGAGTGACCCGGATGCCGACCGCGGCGGCCACGGGTCAGGGAACCGGAGACCGGGAGGTGGGGAGCATTCCTGGTTGGCTGGCGAGGGTCAGAGTCGAGCGTCTGAATATTGCCCGGCTGGAGATCGGCGAAGCCATCGCGGGATCGCGTGCGGTTTGGCGAATTCACGGACAGATCGGTATCTCAGAAGGCCAAACCGAACAGACCCACCTGGATATCGCCAGGATCGATCACCGTTCGGACCGCTTCGCCGCAGACATCTCTTACAGCGGCGAACTGGAAAACCTTCGCCTGGATATGAACTGGCACGCGGCTCCCGGGGGCGCGATCGCGGAGTGGATAGGTCTTCCCCCGGATGCGGCAATAGACGTGGACGTGACCGGGGACGGTGGCGCCGACAGCTGGCGGGGTCGGGTCCATGGGCGGTTCGGCGACGGCACGACTGAACTCTCTTTGAGAATGGAGACTCGCGACGAAACACGTCTGCAGGTGTCCGGAGATGTGGATGTCAAACCGCTGCTCCCGCAACGGTACAGGGCCCTTGGCTCGGGCCGTCTGGAACTCTCGGCGACGGCGCGGAAGAGGAAACACTTTCGAGTCATAAGACTTTCCCAGCTCAGTTACGTGAACGACTCGCTGGATCTGTCGGGCGCCGGGAGTCTGGATCGTAGAAATGGCGAAGTCCAGGCAGAGGCCACGATAGTTCAGAAAAGTCCCGGTGGGCTGGCGGAACTTTCCTGGCCGGCGAAGTTCGAGGGACTGACGGTTTCCGTCTCAATGACGGGCAAAGTTGATGAGCCCGCGCTGACAGCGAAGGCACAGGCCGAGACGCTTTCCATCGGTGGACTCGATGCTGCGGGAGTGGTCCTGAGAGGCGAGCTTTCGGCCGTCAACCGGTCAGAAGGGTCTCGGTACACGATTCGGAGCCAGGTGCAAGCCGGGGATCTGGAGTGGGACCTGAAAGGCATGGAAAGGCTTGTCCGCGGGCCCGCATCGGCCAGTCTCCAGGGTGTCATCGACGGAAACCGCATGGTGACGGTCGAAAATCTGGACCTACAACTTCCGGATGCCCGGATCACCGGCCCGATCCAGCTGAGCCGTCAGGATGGGACCTTGCGGGCGCCCCTCGAGGTGACCGTGACGGATCTCGATAGTCTGGACCCTCTCGCGCGTCTGGATCTGGAAGGCTCCCTGGCATTGGATGCTGACGTATATCTGCCCTCGCTCGACGGCGATGTTCGTATTGACGTGGCAGGGAAAACTCAGGATTTCTTCATTGGCCTGCCCGTGGTTCGCTCCATGACAACCCCCGAGACGGATCTCACCGCTCGGCTGGAGCTAGCCGCCGGTGAAGGGCTGAAAATTAGTGATATCCGGATCGAGGGCGCGCGATCAACGACCCTGGGGACAGTGGTATTCGCTGATCACTACGAACGCTTGGAGGTTGTCGCCGAAAGCCGGCTGACTGATGCCTCGGTGATCTCGCAGGACATCGGTGTCGACGTCGAGGGCTCGGCCACGATAACGGCCAAACTGGCGGGTCCGACGGGGGATCCCTCGATAGCCGGCTCGATCGGCGTCGACGGCGTGAGGCTGCCGGCAGGTCGATGGACGGAGGTCACAGGACGTTACTCCCTGGATGAGCTGGTCAGCCGAACCGAGGGGTCCGTCTTGCTCGTCGGCAACGGCCCCGCGGGAGAGACCCGGGTCGAAACTGAAATAGTTATCGGAAAGCAGAAACTGGAGCTTCGCGGTATCCGGGCTGCGGCACCGGGTGCCAAGGTCGAGGGCCAGATTCAGGTTCCCTACGCGGGTTTGCCGATGGCGGGCAGGCTCGAAGCGTCGGTGAATAACATCGGGCCCTGGACCGAAACCTTCGTTTCCGGCGTGAGTTCCGGTCAGGTCGATGGTGCCGTGGAATTCGCAGAGGTCAAGGGGCTTCAGCAAATTCGTCTGACCGCGATGGCTCAGGCGCTTTCGATCAGGGCCGGAACCATTCGTCCGATGAGTGCCGACAGCCTGGAGATGAACGTGAGTGTCATCGGTCTGGATGAGAACGCGGGTATCAGTGGTGATCTGGTGGCCCGCCAGTTTGTCGGCCCGTCCTCGCGGCTGCGAGAGACACGGGCGACCGTCAGCGGAACCCTGGCCGAGCCTGGCGTCACGATAGCGACAGAGGGCACCGTACTGCGCTCCGCGGCCAGGCTGATTGCCGGCATCAGTGCGGAATTCGGAACACCGACGACACGATTCAGTCTGACTCGCCTGGACGGATCCCTGGGTGATATGACAATCGAAAGCCGCCAGCCCGCCAGTCTGACGATCGGGGGGCGGGAGATTGTGGTGGAGGGTTTGGATGTCGCCATTGGAGACGGCTCTCTCGCGGGTCGGGCCCGTCTGGGCACACCAGATGCCAGCCTCAATTTTTCTGCCGAGACGCTGCCCCTGGCCCTTCTGAAACTCGTGAATCCGGTGCTGAATCTCACGGGCCGGCTGGATACCCGGATCGATCTGCGCACGGAGAACGGGCAGACCGCCGGCATGGTCGACATTCGTATCACGGACATCCAGCTGCCCCACCGCCGACGTTCCACGCCGCTCAGCGGGTCTCTGCAAGGCGAACTGGCCGCGGGACAGCTGGACTTCACGGCCTCTGCCGCGGCTTCTCTCGGTGAGCCCGTGACGGTCAACGGGACAATTCCACTCGATGTGGACCTGCAGAAAGTCCAGGCGAATCTCAGACCGGATGGAGCCTTGAGCGGGCGACTCCAGTGGTCGGGAGATGCCGTGGATCTGATATCTCTCCTCCCGCTGGAGGATCACCTGGTGAGAGGTCCCCTGTCGCTCACGCTGGCGATGTCGGGATCGCCCTCGGATCCGAAGATATCCGGGGACGTATCGCTTCGGGACGGACATTACGAGCATCTCCTGGCGGGAACGGTGCTGACGCCCTTGAATCTCCGCATCCAGGGTGACGGCGACAGTTTGGATATTGTTGAGCTGGAGGCCGGCGACGGTAACGGCGGTACCCTGAGCGGCGACGGCAGGCTTCTACTGGATCCGGAATCGGGCTATCCGGCCGAGGCAAGTCTTGAATTCCGGAGTTTCACGTTACTTCGACGAGACGAGATTACCGGTCGCGCGGCAGGCCAGCTCAATGCAAAAGGTCCTCTGGCGGCCCTGAGCATCACCGGCACGGTCACGAGCGAAGCGGCCGAGGTGCAGCTGATCAACAACCTGCCTCCGGAGGTGATCGATCTCGAGATCACCGAAATTGGCGCCGAGACCGGCGGCGACGGCGAGTCAGACCCCGGGGGTCGGGACAGAAGACGTCTGATCCAGGGCGATCTCGACGTTAGTGTCGAGCTGCCGGGCCGAGTCTATGTTCGTGGGCTCGGGCTCGACTCGGAGTGGGGCGGCGAACTCCAGATCCAGGGCCCATTCGTCCAGCCAGAGATCCTGGGCCGGCTGGAGTCGCGGCGCGGAGTGCTGATGTTTCTCGGTCGCAGGTTCCGGCTCGAATCGTCCAGTCTGCGATTTGCCGGCGGATCGAAGATCGATCCCATACTGGACATTCGTGCTGTATATCAGGGCCCGGAATTGAGGGTCATGGCAAACCTCACGGGACCGATCTCGAATCCCGGATTGAATCTCAGTTCCGATCCCACGGTACCGGAAGACGAAATCCTTGCTCGTGCCCTGTTCAACAAATCCGCGGGCGAGCTTTCCGCCGTCGAGGCCGTCCAGTTGGCGGCGGCCGTGGGGGAACTGACCGCGACCGGAGGCGGTCCGGGTGCTTTGGCGCGTCTGAGAGAGGCCGTCGGTGTCGACGTGCTGCGTTTCGGCACGACAGAGACAACGGAAGGGGAGCAGGCCACGACGGTGGAAGCGGGCAGATATCTGGCTGAAGGGCTGTATCTCGGTGTCGAGACCAGTACCTTTGAGGAAAGCGGCGCGGTGACCGTGGAATATGAGGTCACCAAAAAGATTCGTCTGACCACTGATCTGAAGCAGACCGGCGGGAAAAACATCGGTGTCGAATACAAGCGGGATTATTGAATTCCACTTGCCAGGTCACTTTCTGGCAATCTCCCTGGTCTTCTGACCGGCTCGAAACACAGGAAGACAGACAATGTCTCTCGCTTTTCTTACCCTGATCCTTGCGCTTCAGCTTGCAGGCGAGATCCTTCACCTGGCGCTGGGCGTGCCGGTGCCCGGGCCCGTCATTGGCATGGGTCTCCTGTTTGTGGGCTTGCTGGTAAAGGGTGGTGTGCCCCGTTCTCTGGAGACAACCGCGTTCGGCATCCTCGAGAATTTGAGCCTGCTTTTCGTGCCCGCGGGCGTCGGCGTGATGTTGTATTTACCGCTGCTGGCCGATGAATGGCCTTCCGTGGCGACCGCTCTTTTGGGC
>JASFOT010000120.1:0-6672 GCA_050116375.1 Gammaproteobacteria bacterium
TCCGCGCGACTCGTATCCCGGTAGAGCGCTCGAGCCAATCTGCGACAGCTGTTTGGCATGAAAATTTTCTTTGCCGGCGGGGCGGCAGATCCCTGCCGCGGTCGCCTTTCACACCGTCGCTGCGGATTTTGCATTATGTGAAATACATCACGCCTCTGATGGATCTGTGACCTGGTTCACATCGCCTGATCACCGTGGCGCGCGATAGTCAGCCTGCGATTCAGACAAAGGCAAACCCATCGAAAGGTGGCGACGCAAAGTCTCCGGTCTAAAGGGCAGACGCCCCAGGATAGCGGGACCGCCGGAATCAAGCTCTCCAAGAGGGCTGCCTGTTTTTCTGGCGATGCGATTGCACCGATCGTGGAAACACAGGGGCAGCCCATGACTCAACGTATCGCGATCCGTCTCTCCCGAGCGGAACGCCTAGCCACCGAAAGACCGCTTCGGGCCATCCAGGTCCTGATCCTGTGTCTGTTCGGTGGTCTCCTCGCATTGCCGGCTCTGGCCCAGGATCTCTCGAAAGAGCAGATGAAGGGACTCGACGAGCAGGTCCAGGAGATCAAGTCCGACGTGCTCAGCATCGCCGCCGAGCTGACGACGCTCGAAGAGCGACTGCTGTACCCGTCGAACACCCAGGTCGCGGTCTTCGTGTCGCTGGCCGAGGGCGAGGATTTCCGGCTCGACGCCGTCCAGCTAAGCATCAACGGTGAGCCGGTCGCGCACCACATCTACAGCTTCAAGGAACTGGAGGCTTTGCAGAAGGGCGGTGTGCAGCGTATCTACACGGGCAACATCCCCACCGGTCGACACGAGATCAACGTGGTCGTGGCAGGCAAGCTGTCCAGCGGTCAGGACATCAGCGAGACCGCCACTTTCAGCTTCGACAAGCAGGTGGAGCCAAAGATGATCGGTGTCGAACTGGCCAACCTGAATGCCGGAAGCCGTGGCATACAGCTCGGGGAGTGGTGAGACGATGAATTTGACAGCGTCAGGCCCTGGTGGACTTGCGCTGGCTGCCGTGCTGATCGCCGGTAGCGCTTCAGGCGATGACCTGAAGGATCTTTATTACGGGGAGGCCGTCTATCACGCCAACCAGGGCCATTACTTCGAGGCGCTGGAACGCCTCGATACGGAACTGGCTCAGCACAAGGGGCTGGACGAGCCTGAGCTGGACACGCTGTACCATCACATAGGCGAGGCGGAGTTCTCCGTTGGAGATTTCGAGCTTCGATACCGAATGCATCATCGTGCCGGCCGCGCGATCAGGGCAGTGCTGGAAGGAGACGTTGACGAGGAAGTGAGAAACGACGCCGCCTTCCGGCTCGCCCGCATCCACTTCCAGAAAGACCAGCCGGAGGATGCCCTCCACGCACTCGATCGCATTTCGGGACAGGTTCCGGAGCGCATCGCGGACGACGTGGAGTTTCTCCGCGCCAACGTGTATCTGGCCCTTGGGCGACCTGCTGACGCTATCGAGGTGTTGCGGCCTCTTCAGGACAGCGAACCCCTGAAAGGCTTCTCCCAGTACAACCTGGGGATCGCGCTGCTCCAGGACGGCCGTCAGCGGGAAGCGCTGCACCAGCTTGAAAAGGCCGGGCAGGTCAAGGTTCGGGATCCCGGGGCCCTGGCGATCCGGGACAAATCCAACCTGGTGCTCGGCACCGTTCAGTTCGAGTCCGCCGATTTTGACAATTCGCAGCAGTCCCTGGACAGGGTGAGACTGGAAGGCCCGTTCTCGAACCAGGCCCTGCTCCGGGCCGGATGGGCGGATGCCTCGGTTGAGAATTATGAGAGGGCCGTGGTGCCCTGGGGCATCCTGGCCGAAAGACAGGCAACCGATGCAGCGGTCCAGGAAGCCATGCTTGCCTTGCCCTACGCCTACAGCAAACTGAACGTTTACGGACGCGCGGCTGTGCTCTACGGCCGGGCCGTGACTACCTTCGGCGAGGAACTCGAAAAAGTGGATGCCTCTATCCACAGCATCAGGGACGGCAAATTCCTGGAGGCCCTCGTCCGTGAGGAAATCCGCCTGAACAAGGACTGGGTCATCCGCCTGCGCGGCCTTCCGGAGACGCCTGAAACCTATTACCTCATGAGCCTGATGGCGTCTCACGACTTTCAGACGGCACTGCAGAATTTTCTCGACCTGGAGGATCTTCGCAAGAAACTCACCGCCTGGCAGAGCAGCTTCGACGCCTTCGAGGACATTATCCGCCTGCGGCGCGCGTACTACGAACCCTTGCTGCCCGAGATCGACAGCCAGTTCCGCCAGTTCGATGCCCAGATCCGGCTGCGGCTGGAGCAGCGCGAGAGCCTGCAGAAACGCCTGCAGTCCATGCTTGTGGCGCCCCGTCCGGAGTATTTGGCCACCGCCGAGGAACGTTTCCAGAGCGTAAAGATAGCCGCCATCGAGAAACGGCTGCGGACGGCGGATTACCCGGAGGACCATCCGCTCATGCTGCGGGTGAAACGTTTGAAGGGCTCGTTGCTGTGGACGCTGGAAACCGAGTACCACGCAAGGTTGACCGAGACCTACAAGCACCTGACCGAGCTCAACGAAGTCGTGGACAAGATGCAGGCGCGGTACGAGGCTTTCGTACGGACGCGCCAGGCGGCCGTGCACAGCTACGCCGGTTACGACGTCCCGATCAAGCGCCTCAGGATGCGCGTGGCCAATGAACTGCAGCGTCTCAATGTGCTGATGGCCCGACAGGGTCACATGCTCGAGACCGTTGCCATCAACGAACTCAGGATCCGGCGGGATCGGCTGGAAATGTACCGGAACGAGGCGCGCTATGCGTTTGCCGACAGCTACGATCGGGCGGCCAAGCTGCAGGCCAGCGAAGAGCAGAGCATCCAGCCGGAGCCCGACGGGGAGCAGGGATAGATGAACCGTATCCTGACAACGATACTGGTTGCATCGCTGGTATCCGCCTGTTCGACACCGCCGGAGCGGCAGACGCTCAGCGAGCTCAACGGTGTCAAGGTCGAAATCGTGGACCTGAAGGTGGATGACGGTCTCGAGCATGCCATCAGCGGATACCGAAGTTTCCTCGAGGAGACGCCGGAGTCCACTTTGACACCGGAAGCCATGCGCCGACTGGCGGATCTCAAGGTGGAAAAAGAGTTCGGGCTGCTTGGCGACGGCGACCTGATCGAGTTGCCTGCGCCGGAGGGGGCCAACCTGTCCGCAGAGCAGCAGGCTGTGTCGAAAAAGCGATCCGCGTCAGCCAGGATCGCGGCTGCCACCGGTGAGGATCCGGATTCGGTCAGGATGGACGAGCGAAACACGACCCCGGATTGGAGCGATACGGCGGCCGAGTTGCCTGACGGGCAGGTCGAGCCGGAATGGGCGGGCCCCCTTGAGGCCATTCGACTCTACGACGAGATTCTGGCCGCCTATCCGAATTACGAGAACAACGACCAGGTTCTCTATCAGAAAGCTCGCGCCTACGATGAACTTGGCCGCACCGATGAAGCGATGGCGGTCATGGATGAGCTGGTCTCCGGGTATCCCGGGTCAAAATACACGGACGAGGTACAGTTCCGACGCGCGGAATACTTTTTCACGCGCAAGAAATACCTGGATGCGGAGCAGGCCTACTCGGCCATCATTGTCATGGGCGAAGGCTCGGAATACTACGAGCTGGCCCTCTACAAGCTGGGCTGGACCCTCTACAAGCAGGAAATGCACGAGGAAGCCTTGCACAAGTACATGGCGCTTCTCGATTACAAGGTTTCCATCGGTTACGACTTCGACCAGTCGTACGAAGAGGCCGAGGAACGGCGTGTCGCGGATACCTACCGCGTCATCAGCCTGAGTTTCTCCAGCCTGGGTGGTCCCGACGCCGTCCAGGAATATTTCGCCGTCAACGGCAATCGCAGTTACGAGGACCGGATATACAGCCACCTGGCCGAGTTCTATTTCGAGAAGCTCCGCTACCATGATGCCGCGACCGTTTACAAAGCTTTCGTCGAACTGAATCCGCTCCACGAGGCCTCGCCCCATTTCGGCATGCGGGTCGTGGAGATCTACGAGGCGGGCGGCTTCCCCAGGCTGGTGCTGGAATCCAAGAAGGAATTCGCTTCCAGCTACGGCCTGCGATCCGAATACTGGCGTCACTTCGATACCGCGGAGTCGCCCGAGGTCCTCGATTACCTGAAATCCAACCTCACTGACCTGGCAAACCACTATCACGCGCTCTACCAGGAGGAGACCCTGGCCGAGGACAAGCCGGGAAACTTCCAGGAAGCGCTGAACTGGTATCAGCAGTACCTGGACTCCTTCCCCGAGGACGGCGATACGCCGGGCATGAACTACCAGTTCGCCGACCTCTTCATGGAGAACGAGAATTTTGGGGAGGCGGCCCTGGAATATGAACGCACCGCCTACACCTACGGACCCCACACCCAGGATGCAGCGGCCGGTTATGCGGCGATTTACGCCCACCGACAGCACGAAAAAGTGGCGGTCGGCGCCGAAAGATCGATCGTCCGGCGGGACGCGGTCGAAAGCACGGTCAGGTTCGTGGAGGCCTATCCGGGTCACGAGAACGCCGACGTGGTGCTGGGGGCTGCCGTCGACGACATGTACGACATGCAGGAGTTCGAGCGGGCCATTACCTACGCACACAGACTGATAGAGAGTTACCCCTCGGCAGACCTGCCTATCCGGCGCGCCGCGTGGACTGTGATCGCCCATTCCTCATTCGACCTGGCCGCCTACCCGCAGGCGGAGGACGCCTACATCCGCGTTCTCGCCATGACCGGTGACGAAGACGAAGGACGGCCGGCTCTGATCGACAACCTGGCGGCGTCGATTTACAAGCAGGGTGAGCAGGCCAACGTCATGGAAGACTATCGCGCTGCCGCCAACCACTTTTTACGCATCAGGGAAGTAGCGCCGACTTCGAACATCAGGGCCGCTGCAGAGTACGACGCCGCCGCGGCCCTGATGCGCCTGGAAGATTGGGCCACCGCGGGGAACGTGCTGGAGTCCTTCCGCGACGCCTTCCCGGAGCACGAGCTTCAGCGCGACGCCACCCAGCAGCTCGCCATGGTTTACCAGGAGGATGGCCAGCTTTCCCGATCTGCCGCTGAATATGAGCGCGTATCGGCCGAAGCCGAGGACCCGCAGTTGAGCCGCGAGGCTCTGCTTCTCGCCGGCGACCTGTACGAAGAGGCGGGGGCTATGGCCAGCGCCCTGGACGTTTACCAGCGTTACGTGACCCAGTTCCCCGAGCCGGTCGAGATCGCCGTGGAGACACGCTTCAAGGTGGCCGGTATGCACAAGGACGCCGCAGCAATGGAGCTTTACTACGCCCAGCTGCGCGAAATCGTGGACATCGACTCGTCGGCGGGCGAAGAGCGCACGCCTCGCATCCGGTACCTGGCAGCGCAGTCCGCGCTGGTGCTCGCAGAAGACCTTTTCCGGCAGTTTGACGAGGTCGAGCTGATGCAGCCCTTCGAGCAGAGCCTGCTGGAGAAACAGAAGCGAATGGACGATGCGCTGGCAGCGCTGGAAAGCCTCGTGGACTACGAGGTCGGAGAGGTCACGGCGGCAGCGACCTTCTATATCGCCGAAATCTACATGGGTTTCAGCGAGTCGCTGGTCACCTCGGAACGCCCGACGGATCTCGGCCCCGCGGAACTTCAGGATTACGAATTGATGATCGAGGAAGAAGCGTTTCCTTTCGAGGAGCGTTCGATCGAGGTGCACGAGAAGAACCTCGAGCTGATGGTCGCCGGCCTATACAACCCGTGGATCGAAAGGAGCCTGGACAAGCTGGCCGATCTGATGCCGGGGCGCTACGCCAAGTTCGAGATCAGCAGCGGGTTCCTGGACTCGATCGACAGCTACGCGTACCAGTCGCCGGCGGTCAACGAGACGGCTGTCGAAGAAATTTCCGACCCGCCGCCTGCTCAGGATAGCGCTGACCAGCCGCCGGCCCCTGCTCAGGATGCCGAGGCAAAGGGGGAAGAAGGGGTGGCTGAAGTCAGTAGCGCGGACGAGGTCGCGACGGCGGGTTAGACAATGGATACAGCAAGGAATAACCGGTTAATCATGCAGTGCCGCCCCTGTCTGGTTCTGACAGTGACGCTGCTGGCTAGTGCCTGCGCCGTGAATCCGTCCGCCCGGGCTCCGGAGACGGATGTCCAGGACGAAAACGGCTTCACGATCCGGGAGGACATCCAGGTCAGTGGAGACGTACGGCAGGATTTCGATATGGCCCTCCGCATGCTCGAGCAGGAGCAGTATGAACAGGCCATCGTGTTGCTGGAAAGCGTGACGGCCAGCGCTCCGGATGCCACGGCTGCGTACATCAACCTGGGGATCGCCCACGGTCGGACCGGCGACCTGGAGAATGCTGAGAGCAGCATCGGGGAAGCCCTGAAGCTAAATCCAGGACACCCGGTGGCGCACAACGAGATGGGGATGATTTACCGCAGGACCGGGCGATTCGATGCCGCCCGGCAGAGCTACGAGACGGCCCTTTCGCTACATCCGGAGTTTCACTTCGCCAGGCTCAATCTGGCGATTCTATGCGACGTATACCTGGCCGACCTGGAGTGCGCCCTGGAGAACTATGAGCTGTACCGCCAGGCGGTGCCGGATGATGAGGAGGCGTCCATGTGGATAGCCGATCTGCGCAACAGGGCGGGCCATTAGGA
>JASFOT010000121.1:0-6663 GCA_050116375.1 Gammaproteobacteria bacterium
TCCCCTCTCGCGGGTTATGGGGCTGGGCGCCGCTGGCGATGGACCGGCCCACTGGTGGGCGCAGCGGGTCAGCGCGATCGGCCTGGTGCTCCTCGGTATCTGGTTTGCCGTCTCCCTGCTCGGTCTGGACCTGGGCGATCGCAGTCAGGTGGTCGAGTGGATCTCCACGCCTCTTAACAGCGTTCTTCTCATCCTGCTGGTGGCGACGGCAAGTTTCCATTCCCACCTGGGTGTCCGGGTGGTGATCGAAGATTACAGCCGGGGCTGGAGCAAGGTTGCGGGCCTCGTGGCGGTCCAGTTCGTCCACGTGGTGGCGGCCGGTATCGGCGTCGTTGCCGTTCTTCGTCTTGCGCTGGGAGGCTGATCCGTGGCCAAGGATTACAGGATAGTCGATCACACCTACGACGTGGTCGTGGTAGGCGCCGGCGGTGCCGGCCTGCGCGCGACCATGGGTCTGGCCGAAGCGGGGCTTCGCACGGCCTGTGTGACGAAGGTCTTTCCGACTCGAAGCCACACCGTCGCCGCCCAGGGCGGTATCAGCGCCGCTCTCGGGAACATGGGAGAGGACGACTGGCGGTGGCACATGTACGACACGGTCAAGGGGTCCGACTGGCTCGGCGATCAGGACGCCATCGAGTACATGTGCAAGGAGGCGCCGGACGCCGTAATCGAGCTCGAGCATTATGGCGTGCCTTTCTCGCGCACCGAGGAGGGCAGGATCTACCAGCGTCCCTTCGGCGGGATGACGACCCATTTCGGCGAGGGTACGGCGCAGCGGACATGCGCGGCGGCGGACAGGACGGGGCACGCCATGCTCCACACCCTGTACCAGCAGTCCCTGAAGCACGAAGCCGAGTTTTTCATCGAATATTTCGCTCTCGATCTGATGATGGAGGACGGGGTCTGCCGTGGCGTTGTCGCCTGGGATCTGGAAACCGGCGAACTCCACCGGTTCAGGGCGCAGATGACTGTCCTCGCCACGGGCGGCTATGGCCGGGCCTATTTCTCTTGCACCTCCGCCCACACCTGCACCGGGGACGGCAACGCCATGGTGCTTCGCGCCGGTCTTCCCCTGCAGGATATGGAATTCGTGCAGTTCCATCCCACCGGCATTTACGGCGCCGGCTGCCTGATCACGGAAGGGGTCAGGGGAGAGGGGGGCTACCTCACCAATTCCGCGGGCGAGCGTTTCATGGAGCGATATGCGCCCAATGCGAAGGATCTGGCATCACGGGACGTGGTCAGCCGGTCCATGACTATCGAGATCCGCGAAGGTCGGGGTGTGGGCGAGCACAAGGATCATATCCATCTGCATCTCGAACACCTGGGGCCTGAGGTCATCGAGGAACGGCTGCCCGGTATTGCCGAGACTGCCCGCATTTTCGCGGGCGTGGACGTGACCAAGAATCCCATTCCGGTGTTACCCACGGTGCACTACAACATGGGAGGTATTCCGGCCAACTATCACGGCGAGGTCGTGACGAAGCAGGATGGAGACTCCGAAAGGGTTGTGCCGGGCCTGATGGCCATCGGGGAAGCCGCATGCGTGTCGGTACACGGTGCCAATCGACTCGGATCCAATTCGCTTCTCGACCTCGTGGTGTTCGGACGGGCGGCCGCCCATCACTGTGCAGAGATCGTCGAGGCGGGTGCCCGACAGGCACCGCTGCGCGGGGATGCCGCCGATCCGGCCATCGACCGGCTGGATCGTCTGCGGCATGCTGACGGCGGCACGCCCACGGCGGAGATTCGGCTTCGGATGCAGCGGACCATGCAGGATCACGCAGCCGTGTTCCGCACCGGGGACGTCCTCCAGGAGGGGATCGACAAACTCGAGCAGGTGGTGGACGGCTTTGCCGATGTTCGGGTCAGCGATCGGTCCCTGGTTTTCAACACCGATCTGGTCGAGACCCTGGAGCTCGACAACCTGCTCGGCCAGGCAATGGTGACCATCGCCTCGGCGGAAAACCGCAAGGAGAGCCGGGGGGCGCATGCCCGGGAGGACTATCCGGAACGGGATGACGATGACTGGATGAAGCATACGCTGGCCTGGTACGAGAATGGCCGCGTGCGAATCGATTATCGTCCTGTTCATCTGGTGACGTTGACCGACCAGGTGGAGGTCATTCCTCCCAAGGCTCGGGTTTACTGACGAATATCTATCGAGGAACGCGAGGAATGGCTCAGTTCAGGTTGCCGGCGAATTCCAGAATCGAAAAAGGACGTACGTTTCCCGCCGCCGAGGGAGCGACGCGGGTCAAACGCTTCCTGGTTTATCGCTACGATCCTGACACCGGCGATAACCCGAGAATGGACACCTATGAGGTGGACCTGGATCGTTGCGGTCCGATGGTGCTGGACGCCCTGATCAAGATCAAGAACGAGATCGATCCGACACTGACATTCCGCCGGTCATGTCGCGAGGGCATCTGCGGGTCCTGCGCCATGAACATCGACGGCACCAATACCCTGGCGTGTATCAAGTCCATCGAAGAAGTGAACGAGGACGTCAAGGTTTATCCGCTTCCCCATATGCCCGTGGTCAAGGATCTGGTGCCTGACCTGACGAACTTCTACGCTCAGTACGCTTCCATCAAGCCGTGGCTCCAGTCGCGCACGCCGGCGCCCCCGGACCAGGAGCGGCTGCAGTCCAAGGAGGATCAGCTCAAGATCAATGATCCATCGGCGTGTATCCTCTGTGCCTGCTGCTCGACGAGCTGCCCGAGTTACTGGTGGAACGGCGATCGTTATCTCGGGCCGGCAGCTCTCCTGGCCGCCTATCGATGGTTGGTGGACAGCCGGGACGAGGCGACGGGCGAGCGGCTGGATGACCTGGAGGATCCGTTCCGGCTTTACCGCTGCCATACCATCATGAACTGTACCCGCACCTGTCCGAAAAACCTCAATCCGGCTCAGGCGATCGCGGAGACCAAGAAGCTATTGATGGAGCGACGCCACTAGGGAATTGCGCTTCATTTCGCCTGATTCCGGTACTGGAACGGGAGACGAGTCCCTTTCATTCTGGTCGTTTCGGGGGAGGCAACGAAGTCGTGAGCGAGATTTCCAGACTCAGGTGGCGCTGCCGCCGCGGCATGCGGGAACTGGACGTGGTTCTGCTCAATTATCTGGAAACCATCTATCCGGAAGCGTGCCCTGAGGAACAGGCTGCCTTCCGCCGGTGCCTGGAACTTCAGGACCCCGAGATACTGGATTTGCTCATTGGCAGGGATATCTCGGACGACGAGGCGCTGGCCCGTGTGGTCGAAACGATTCGAACGGCCTTTCGCCCTGCGTCCCACTGATCCCGCGATACTGGTCGCTCTGGCAGCCGTGACCTGGCTGCCTGCCTCTCTATTGGTGATCCATGCCTCCATTGCCGATGAATTGCGGGGGCTTCTGGCTCTGTGTCTCGCGGGGGCAGCGGCCCTGGAGATCCGGGACTGGCGGCGTCGACCCGCGATCGCCAGCTGGGCCCCGGGACGCGGCTGGAGCCTGGAGTGGGCCGACGGAAAGCAACGGTCGGCCCGGCTGCTCGATACCTCGCGGGTCTTTCCCTGGCTACTCGTCCTCTGCTGGTCTCTGGATTCGGGACGACGGGTCAACCTGGTGTTTCTTTCCCGGCGGGGGCAGCGGACCGAGCTTCGACGGATCAGGGTGTTGCTCCGGCACGGGCGGGCGAACGGGTGACCCGGCTCATCCCGGCCTGATAGAATTTTCTGCGAATCAGGCGTTTGCCGGTGTCCTCGCGGACAGAACTTTCGACTGCGAGGCCTGTCTATGACAGTGGCAGACGGGGTTACCGTATTGCCAAGAGGTTCGCCCGAATGGGCAGGAAGAGCAACGACCAGGCCCTGGTCGAGCGAGTCCAGCGGGGCGACAAGGCAGCCTTCGACGTGCTGGTGGCGCGTTATCAGCACAAGGTGGTCAAGCTCATTATGCGGTACGTCAAAGATCAGGCAGAGGCCCTTGACGTGGCTCAGGAGGCCTTCATCAAGGCCTATCGCGCCATGCCCAGATTCCGCGGCGACAGCGCTTTCTACACCTGGCTCTACCGGATCGCCATCAATACCGCGAAGAATCATCTGGTGGCCGCCAGGCGGAGACCTCTGAATTATGATCTGGATATTCAGGATCCCGAGCAATACGACATGCAGGCACGGCTGAAGGACGTGGACACGCCCGAGGCTACGCTGCTGTCAGAAGAGATCCGGGAAACCGTCAACAGGGCCATCGAGGGACTTCCTGAGGATCTGCGCACGGCCATCATGCTGCGGGAGCTGGAAGGCATGAGTTACGAAGAGATTGCCACGGCCATGGAGTGCCCCGTGGGAACTGTGCGATCGCGGATATTCAGGGCCCGGGAGGCCATCGACAAGCGGCTCAAGCCGCTACTGGACTGAGGATTGTCATGACAGAGATGACCAGGGAACAGCTGTCCGCGTTTCTCGACGATGAACTGGAGGAGCGGGAAGCGGATCTTCTTGTCAGGCGCCTGAGTACTGAAGCGGACCTTCGGGGCGCAGCGGTACGATATGCGGTGATGGGGGACGTGATCCGCGGTGACCTGCTGGATGGCGATCCACGGACGCTGCTTCAGCGCGTCTCCTCCAGCGTCGCTTCGGAGACTGCCGCGCCGGGCGCCGCGGCCCCATGGCGCGCCGGTGTGGTTCTCAAGGCCCTTGCAGGTGCCACGATCGCGGCATCCGTGGCGGTGGTCGCGGTACTGAGCCTCGACACGACAGGCGATCAGTCGACGGTTCCTGCACAGTTGTCCGTATCGGAGCCCAGGGCCGTCGTGATCGCACCGGTGAGTTCCACTCCGCCGGCCATTGCGCGGGCCAGCAGCCCGAGCCAGCTGCGCCGTTACTATCTCAATCATTCGCAGTACGCGACCAATCTCGGCGGGCAAGGCTCGCTTGTGCGAATGGTTCGGGCTCCGGAAGTGACGGTCGCCGAGCCCGCGCCTGCAGACGCCGAACGGGACGAAAATCCGGAATGATGCAGGGATCGCTGTCACTGGCGGTGGGAATACTGGCCCTGGCCCCTGTGCTGGCTGCCGCTGACGAGGAAGCCCGGGCGCTTCTTGAAAGAGTCGAGCGGGCCGTGGAAACCCTGAATTACGAGGGGACCTTTGTCCACATTGTCGACGGCCAGGTGGACACCATGTACGTGGTGCATCGTTATCACGACGGCGTGGCGACAGAGCGGCTGGTGTCCCTGGACGGACCGCGGCGGGAAATCATTCGGGACGAGGAAGAAGTCACCTGTATTTTCGCCGACGAGAAGTCGGTGCTGGTGGAGAGACGCAAGCAGGACGGTCCCGTTCGGTCCGCGATCCCCAGAAGCACGGACCAGCTGGACGATTATTACAGCTTCAGGATGTTCAAGCCGGTCAACAAGCTCGGGCGGGCCGCCGCGGTCATGGCCGTCATGCCGGAAGACGATCTGCGGTATGGCTACAAGCTGTGGATGGACCGGGAAACGGGCATGCTGCTGAAGTCCCAGGTCCTGGATCGCTACGGGAAGGTCGTCGAACAACTCATCTTTGTCAGTCTCGAGTTGCCCGACGAGATACCCGCGGAACGCCTGAAGCCGTCTATCGCGGCGGAGGACTTCACCTGGTTGTCCCAGGATGAGGGCTCGAGACCATTGGCACCTTCGGACGAGGCTGCGTGGAGAGCCGCAAGCCTGCCGTCCGGATTCGAGCTCAAGGCGAGAAACAAAGGGCGGATGGCGGGTCGCGACACGCCTACCGAGCATCTGGTCTACTCCGACGGCATGGCATCGGTATCGGTTTTTATCGACAGGGCCGACGTGGAGTCGGTGGCTCCCGAGGGGCCGTCCCGGATAGGCGCTGCCCATGCCTACACGACACGGGTGGGGGATCACGTGGTGACCGCAATGGGTGAAGTGCCGCTCACGACCGTGAGAATGATTGCCGAGTCCGTGGAATTGAGGCAGGGAGGCGCCGGGATTCCATGATTACCGAGCCGGCGACGGTGTTGCGGGTGGACGGTGACATCGTCTGGGTCCGGTGCGAGGCCCAGCAGGGCTGCCGGCGGTGCGCCGAGGGCCGCGGATGCGGCGGTGGTCTGCTGGGGAAATTGCTCGGCGACAGGCTTCGAACGGTCCGGGCGGGTCGCGGCGACTTCCGGCTGGCCGCCGGCGAAACCGTTGTGATCGGTCTGGCGGAGACCGCCCTGGTGCGGGCATCCGTCGTCATGTATCTAATCCCCCTGCTCACGATGCTGGCCGCTGCCGTGCTTGCCTGGCAAGTGGGCGGTCAGACCGAAGCCTGGGCAATTTCCGGCGGTCTGATCGGCTTTCTCACCGGCCTTGGATATGCACGGCGCTTCGGCAATCGTCACGATACCGATCCCCGTTTCCAGCCGGTCGTGATCGCCAGGTCTCGCCGCGGTGAACGGATCCAGTGTCCGGCAAGGGCGGCCTAGGGTTCGATACCGGTGGAACTGACCCTCTATAGCCGGAAGGACTGTCATCTTTGCCACGAGATGGAGGAGGAACTCGCCCGGCTGATTCGGGAACATCCGGTATCCGTGCGGGTGATCGACGTGGACACTGACCCGGAGCTTCGGAGCCGGTACGGACTGAGAGTCCCAGTGCTGGTGGCGGGAGAGGAGGAGGTCTGCGCCACACGCCTCG
>JASFOT010000122.1:0-6650 GCA_050116375.1 Gammaproteobacteria bacterium
CAGCTGCTCGCTGCGTCGCCCCCAATACCATCCCAGAGTCACCCATAAGGCACTGAAGCCGGCCAGGATGATCCAGCCGGTGCCAGGTTGGAGAATGGCTGTGTTGACGGTGTTCATGAATATCGGGTCGATGGCCGGGAGCGACGCGGCCCCCCGGCAAATCAGGCGTGTTGTCGCGAACCGTGAATGATCAGTCCGAGGGTGGCGGCGAAGACGATGGCGCCAACAGCGAAGAATGTCAGGGCGCGTCCCAGGCTGTGATGCGCAACGGTGATGCGTATCGGTGCGCTCCATGGCGCGGTTACCTGAGTCCCCGCAGGTCTCACGCGGTAGTACCAGTCGCCGTCGGGTTTGCCGGAGATGACGCGGGCCGCATCCGCGCCGGCGTAAATCACCCGGGCCGCACTGAAATCAGGCTGGCGTGATTCCTGTAGTTGGACTGGCCCGTCGGAAGTCCATGTCAGCTGGAAGAAACCCGCGGTTGCAACATCGGAATCAGCTTCCAGCGTCAAAGCTGTTGCACGACCCGCAGTGCATCCGA
This sequence comes from Gammaproteobacteria bacterium, assembly GCA_050116375.1. Lineage (GTDB taxonomy): Bacteria > Pseudomonadota > Gammaproteobacteria > Steroidobacterales > XN24 > JAHEFR01. The sequence continues at coordinate 542 of JASFOT010000122.1, forward strand.
GGATCAGAAGGGCCGCGAGGGCCGACCGGGACAACCAGGAAAAATATGGACGGGGCCGACTTGCGATGAAAAAAAACTGGATAAAGCGCTCCCGGCGGGACGTCGAAAGGCTACTTATTGTAGCGGATTGGCGTGACGGCTTCAGGAAGCGGCGACTGAGCGCGATTCCTCCCGGGTTGTGGCGGCGCCGGCCAGGTCGAGGACCGCGTTGAGAAGCAGATTCGCGCCGGCCTCCACATCGTGCCAGTGCGTCCATTCGTCAGGGGCGTGGCTTACGCCTCCTACGGATGGTACGAATATCATTCCCGCCTGGGAGATCTCGGTCATGAACTGGGTGTCGTGACCGGCACCGCTGGGCATGTGCTGGTAGCTGAGTCCCATTTGCTTCGAGTGTTTTTCGAACAGCTCGACGATCCTGGGATGACACTCAACCGGCGATAGCCAGCTCGTCTGCTCGTACTCGAACATCAGGTTGTGGCGCCGGGCGATCGCCGACAGCGCCTTTCGGCAGGCGTGCGCAAGTTCCTTCATGACCGATTCGTTACTGTCGCGCCCCACAATCGTAAAAATGGCCTCGCCCGGGATTGTGTGGGGATTGCCCGGCCTGAGTTCCACCTTTCCCACTGTCAGCCGACTGCGGTCGGTGCCGTCCTCGCTGATAATTCTCGGAATTTCATGGGCAAAATCCGCCAGGCCCGTAAACGCATCGCTGCGCATGTTCATGGGCGCGGTTCCGGCATGGTCGGCCTTGCCGATCAGCCTGACGATCCATTTGAAGACGCCGGAGATGCTGTCCACGATGCCGATGGTATTGCCGGATTTCTCCAGCACCGGCCCCTGCTCGATATGCAGCTCGACAAAGGCATGCATGGATTCCGGCCGGCGGCGGGCTTCCAGGGCATGCATGGGCTCCAGTCCCACTGCCGTCAGGGCTTCCGCCAGACGGTAGTTGTCCGCGTCGTGAGCGTTGAGCAAGAATTCAGGTGTCAGCTGACCTGCGATGGCCTGGGCACCGAACATGCCGCCGAAGCGACCCTCTTCCTCGCTGGTGGCCACCAGTTCGATAGGGTACTGGGTGTGGACGCCCTGCTCCTTGCACACACGCAGAATTTCCAGTCCGGCCACGACACCAAGAGCCCCGTCGAACATGCCGCCTGCCGGTACCGAGTCCAGATGAGAGCCGACTGTCACGGTTGGGGCGGCGGAATCTCCGAAACGACCGAACACGTTAGCGGCACCGTCCATGTGAGGGCTCAGTTCCTCTTTTTCGAGAATCCCCATGAGCCAGTGTCGGGCAGCCATGTCAGCAGGCGACAGTCCGGATCGGTAGATACCGTTATCGTCAACGTTGAAGCCGATATGAGACAACTCGAGGAGGGTGTTCTTTACGCGATCCAGATTGATATTCAGAGTCAAGATCCTGGTTCCTGTCGATCAGAAGCCGGGGCAACAGCGGATGCACCACCGTCAGGCGGCATTGGATTTCGTCGCTGACCCTTCAATTGTCGTCGGGGCCTCGACGCGGGGTGATGCGTCTTTGGGCCACCGCCGTTTCGAGCACCACCAGTCCTCCGGCCTTTCGCGTATCCATGCCTCGAACATATGGTTGATTTTGCGAGTCACCTGTATGGCCTGGTCGATCTCGTCCGCCGACGGATCATCGGGCTTAAGGGGCTCGTAAAAGGTCACCCGGAACCGGGCGCCGCCGAGGCGTTCGGTCCGTAAAGGCACGAGGTCACAGCCGTGGCGCAGCGCAAGCCTTGCCGGCACCAGCGTGGTCCGCTTGTCGATGCCGAAAAAGGGAATCGGGACACCGGTGTCTACCCGCTGATCCATGATCATACCGATAGACCTGCCGGCTCTCAGTTCGCGCAGCAGCGCGCGCATGCTTGCGTCCCGGGGCACCAGACGGCAGCCGAGAGCTTCCCGACGCCGCATCAGCATCCTGTCGAGGTAAGGATTCTGAAGGGGGGTGTAGACGGCGGTCACCGGGATCCCGACACGATGGATCGCGATGGCGCAGACCTCCCAGTTGGCGAGATGCGCCGAAACGAAGACCGACGGCTTCTCCGGATTTTCCAGCACCGGCACCTCACCAACGCTGGCGATCTCGAGCCTGTACTCGGCGTCGCGAACGCAAATATCGTCCAGGTGACCGTACTCTACGAGCAGACTGCCGACGTTGCCCCAGACGGAGGCGGCCAGTTCCTCGATCTCCCGCTCGTTCTTATGCGGAAAAGCGAGCGCCAGATTGCGCCGAACAATCCTTTGTTTCTCCAGTTTCGGACCCACCCCCATCATCAGGCGTCGCCCCACTCCGGTGGCGCGATCGGTGGGCAGGATCCGGGCGAACATCAGGAACGTCCACAGTACTCCCGCCTCTATCAGCCAAAGGATTTTTCGAACGAACGACCAGCGCTCAAAATAGCGACGAAGCGAAGTACCTATGATTAAACGAGCCAAGGCCGGGTCATTCCTGAAAAACTGTGTCTGCCAACAGTCCGACGGGCACGGAATCCTTTTCTAAAAAGATGTGCCGGGCATTCTAGAGTTCCGGACAGAGCCTCACCAGCCGGAGATCTCAGTACACGGGAGGCACGAAGGATCGCCCTTCCAGCGAAGCCTGATCATCATAGGCGCCTTCTTCGGAACGCTCACCGAGATCGACATCGTCTTCGGGGATCTCTTCGTAATCGATCTGACTCAGCAGATGGCTAATGCAATTCAGACGAGCCCTGCGCTTGTGATCGGAAGGGACGATATGCCATGGCGAGGCGACGTGATCCGTGGCCGTGAACATGTCGTCCCGCGCCCGGGAATACTCGTACCATCGCTGATACGATTTCACATCCATGGGGCTGAGTTTCCATATCTTGCGGGGATCCTCGATGCGGTCCCGGAATCGCTTGTCCTGCACGTCCACACTGACCTCGAGCCAGTACTTGATCAGACGGATGCCGGCATCCACCATGGCCTGCTCGATGATCGGCGTGTACTGCAGGAAGCGCATGTACTGTTCGCGGGTGCAGAAACCCATCACTCGTTCCACGCCGGCCCGGTTGTACCAGCTGCGATCGAAAAGGACGATCTCTCCCGCCGCCGGGAAATGTCGCATGTAACGCTGAAAATAGATCTGTGTTTTCTCGCGTTCGCTGGGCGCGGGCAAAGCGGCAACCCGGAAGACGCGCGGGCTGACACGTTCTGTGATGGCCTTGATGACGCCGCCCTTGCCAGCCGCGTCACGGCCCTCGAACACGACCACGATTTTCTGCCCCGATTGCTTGATCCAGCGCTGAACCTTGACCAGTTCGGCGTGGAGTTTCTTGAGTTCGCGTTCGTATTTCTTTCTGGACAGGTCCTTGTCCGCCGAGCCCTTCTTGTCACTTTTCTTGGTCATAGGGAAAGTCTCCATCTAGCCTGCCGCCATATTAGCAGGGAACTTTCTCCCCGACCGTGGCCGCGGGCCGATTGAGGTCGGATTAGCGGTGGCATACCATTTCCCGCGTCAGTCTCTCGGTGAGGAAATTGGGGAACACGCTGCTTCCAGTGATCTGCGTCGGCGTCGGTGGTTTCATCGGGGCGCTGATGCGTTATCTGACGTCCTTGTTGATGGCCGGTTTCTCCATCACAATCCCGTACGGGACCCTGATTTCCAACGGCCTGGGTTGCTTCGTCATCGGTATAGTGGCGGCGCTGACCACGGACACCGAGGTGCTGTCGCCCAATCTGCGCCTGTTCATCGCGACGGGAATCTGCGGCGGCTTCACTACCATGTCGTCGTTCGTATACGAGCTGGCCCAGTACATCCGCTCCGACCAGCAACTGATGGCGGCTGCGTATCTCGGCATTACGCTGGTGGCATCCATACTGATGTTTTACGCGGGGGCGGCGTTGATTGCCGTCGCCCGCACCTAGGAGTTCCAATGCATATCGAAGGCGATGCCATTCTTCTCCGAGTCTTTATCGGTGAGGCGGACAAGCTCGGGCACAAGGCCCTTTTTGACGCCATCGTGGAAGAGGCGCGGGCGGCGGGTCTGGCCGGCGCCACCGTGCTTCGGGGAATCCAGGGTTTCGGACTGAGTGCCAAAATGAGGAGCAGCCGTATCCTGGATCTTTCCAGTGATCTCCCCGTCGTCGTCGAAATCGTCGACGAGGAGTCCAAGGTCAACGCTTTCATCGAAACACTGAACGGCCTGCTAGAGGAAGCCGACTCCGGCGGCCTCGTCACGGTCGAGAAAACCCACGTTATCCGGTATCTGCACGGTGCCGGCGGCGGCCGGCGGTAGCCATGACCGGAGAGCCTAGGCGGCGTCGCTGGTTTCGAGAGCGGACTGGACCCTCCGCAGCAGGACGCGGTCGATAAACGGTCGCTCAATGAAATCGGCGGCCCCGGCGCGGATGGCGTCAACGGCGGTTGGAATGTCGCTTTGGTCGCTGATCAGTATGGTCGGGGCCGGAATACCGCGATTCCTGAGTTCCCTGAGCAGTTCCATTCCGTCCATGCCGGGCAGGCTGATTGTCGATACCAGCACGAAGGGACGAGCAGGGGTCAGCGTCTCCAGCAGCTCTTCGGCGCTCGATTTGTTCCGAACTTCCCGCCCCAGCCGGCTCAGCAGAGCACCCAGCGAACGCCGGTCCTCTTCCGTGCCCCCGACCACGTACAGCACGCTGTCGGTTTCGGGCTTGCTGTCGTCGGAAATCCGATTCATCTGCGCCCCGTTCTGCTCGCTATAACCGCCCCCCTGGCTACGCGGGCTTGTTTTTTCTAGGGCGACAGTATCGGTGGGCCCGAGGTCTCCTGTGAATACGAATTTCTACCTAAGGGCCGGGCACAGCCGGAAACGGGGGCGAAATCAGAGATCCGATTCGGCGATGAGCACCATCCGGACAAGGTGTGCAAGGGACCCTGCCTGCATTTTCTCCATGACACGGGCGCGATGGATTTCCACAGTCCGCTGACTGACTCCGAGATCACCGGCAATCACCTTGTTGGCCTTGCCCTGGACCACCTGGGACATGACTTCCTGCTCACGCGCGGTCAGGGTCGAGGCCCTTCGCCGGATTTCGGCCCGCTCCAGGTCGTCCTCCTGCCTCTGCTGGCTCTCGGACAGCGCTTTCTCGATCTTCCCAACCAGTTCCTTGTCGTCGAAGGGCTTTTGAACGAAATCCAGCGCGCCGTTTCGCACCGCCTCCACCGCCATGGGGATGTCGCCGTGGGCCGTTATGAAGATGATCGGCAGCTCCCACTTCCGGTTTGACAGCTCACGCTGCAGTTCGATGCCGCTCATGCCCGGCATGCGGATGTCCAGCACCAGGCACCCGGTGTCGGCCGGCTTGTAGTTCTCCAGAAAAGACTCGGCCGAGTCGAAGACCCTGGCCTTCAGGCCCACCGACTTCATCAGCAGCCCGAGTGAATCGCGTACCGCATCATCGTCGTCGACGATGAAGACCGTCGCCTCGCCAAAAGCCATCATTCCTCCTCTGGCAGTGTCGGCAGAATCAGTGAAAAAATGGTGCCCCCCGCCGGATTGTCCGTAAAGACCAGACGTCCGCCGTGGGCTTCGGCGATGGATCGGCTGAGCGCCAGGCCCAGGCCCATGCCGTCCTGCTTGGTGGTGAAGAACGGGTCGAAAATTCTCGCAGCGTCTTTCTCCTGGACCCCGGTACCGTGATCCGTGACCGATATCACGATCTCATCGGAACCCCGGACGGCGGCGAGCAGGCTAATTCCCGGTTCCTTGTTATCGATCTCGGTCATGGAATCGACGGCGTTCCGAATGAGATTCAGCAGGACTTGCTGGAGCTGGATGGGGTCACCCTGAACCCTGGGAAGTTCTTCATCGGCCTCCGCCGTGATCGGAATGTGGTTGGCCCTGCAGTCAAGCTCGGCAAGCATCATGACGTCACGAACTACCTGATTAATGTTCGTTGCCTCTCTGACGATGGATTTCCGCTGAACGAAACGCCGCAAGCCCTGGATGACCATGCCTGCGCGCCGTGCCTGCACGCCGACCTTGCCGAGAATCTGCTGGAGTTCGTGCCTCTCGATAGCCTGATTTCCTATGAGACGCTGACATGCCTGAACATAGTTGGAAATTGCCGTCAGGGG
>JASFOT010000123.1:0-6635 GCA_050116375.1 Gammaproteobacteria bacterium
TGCCGGCATTCCACCGGGACCTGTGATTCCCTATTGCGCGGGTGGCGGGCTCGAAACCACCCCGCCGGCCTGGCGGGCCAGGGGGTTGCAGTTCTTGATGGTGACCTTGCCCTGCAGGAGATTGCCCTTGGAGTACTCCGAGAAAATGCACTCGTTGGTGCGCGGATCGTAGTTCTCCACCCACAGGTTATCGTCTTTCCAGGTGGCCGCGATGTGCTGCTGGCCCTCGGGCACACGGATGTTCATGACGCCGCCGTAGCGCTTCACAAAAATCTGCTGGAACGAGAAGAAGTACGCGGCCCAGCCCAGCAACAGCACGATACCCGCCGCGATGGCCGCCCCTTTCCAGCTGTTGAACCGGGCGCCGAACAGGAAGACCAGCCCAAAGGCGGCGGCAATAACTACGGCCCAATAGAGATAAGTGATCATGCAATGGTCTCCAGTAACAGGAAGCGTCTGGCAATAGCCGGTCCTCCTCATGGGCTAACCGGCGCCGATCAGGCCCAAAATCCTACCGCTAAAGCCGTGTTGCGGGGAATGGGGCAGCGGTGTTGTGAGCACTGTGATCAGGGAAACACGCCTCGCAGGCGCTCGGGGGGCGATTCAAGCCCAAACTGTTTCGGGAATTGACTATCCTTACCGTTGTTCACGTTGGGTGCGCACAAGAACAACAGGGACTCAGCGCCCTCGACGTTCCCCGCCGGATACGCCGGCCCGCTTGCAGAGAGAGGAGCACGACACCATGAAAACAACAACCCTCACCGGAAAGATGCTGCTGCTGGGGGCGTCGCTGGTCTTCGGCGCTACAACGAGTGCCGTTGCCGACCCCATGGTCATCAAGTACGACCGTTACAGCGGTGCGCCGACCATCGAGGGCGCAAAGCCGGGCACCGAGGACCCGACGTCGGCGGACCCGGGCGCCAGCAATTACAGCGCCTCCGCCTTTTTCAGACAGGCGGTGACCGAGCAGACAGCGGCGCTGGGCGCGGGCGAGGTCATCACTTTCGAGATCACGGCTGTCCGGGGCTCGGCACGGGAGATCAATGCCACCCGTCCCGGTCTCGACCTTATTGTGGCCGACGCCGATCAGCCGGACGGCAGGAACCGTATTGCCGGCGGCAAGTTTGGCGGAAATTTCTATAATTCCATGCCGTTCAGCGAACTGACCTTCGATCAGTGGTACGACTATCTGCACGATGGTCGCGACGACTCCGACCCCGTCAGCAAGCCCGGCCGCGGCATCGCCAAAGCGAACGAGATACTGAGTGCGCGGGGCGGTCTGCAATACGCGATTCCGATCGCGGGAAGCACCATGCAGGGATCGGGATTCTTCCCCAAACCCGTGGGCAAGCCGGTCTGCAACGCCGGTGACTCTGACTGTCTCGGCTATGGAGATGGTATCGGTCTGAAAGGCATGTGCGAACAGGCCTGGGCCATTCGTTATCTGCCACCGGCCCAGACTATTCTTGACCTGGCCTGCAAGAAGGCAGCGGGCGACAGCCAGAAGCTGGCCTTCTATCCGGCCGTCGGCGGCCAGAGCCCCAGAATTCCCTTGCAGTTGGGCGCCATTCAGGGCTTCGAGTTCGTCACTCCCTACGACGACATGACGTTCTTCCCCAAGGGTTCGAATACCAATGATTTTCCCTCCGAAGTGGATCTGGCCTGTAATTCGGATACCGCCGTGCCGATTTCAGGCGATATCAAGCCGGAATGCAGCCAGAATACGGGGCAGCTCGGCGCTCGCTACCATCACTTCCCCTCATGGCACCAGCCCTTCCTGACGACCTGGCTGCTGCTGGACAAGGAGAGCGTCTGGAACAGGCTTTCGAACGACCAGAAGAAAATCATACTGACGGTAGCCAAGAAGTCCCTGGCGGACTCCTTCGCCGCAGCCAACGCCTACCAGTGCAGCAAACTGCAGGCGATGCTCGATCTGAATAATGGGATCGTCCAGCGGGACCGTGAGACGGGCAAACCCGGCAAGACCAGTGCGGATATTGTCATGACCGACTGGCCGCAGGATGCCCTCGATGCGCTTCTCGAAGCCAGGCAGGCCTACCTGGACAAGTTACGAGGAGCGGGCGTCAAAGAAGAGGACAGGACGGCTGACCAGAAGACCGCAGACGCAATCCTGAAAGACCTGGAAGACTACCGGGCCAAGATCGGGGCTAACACCCCGAAGGCAGTCCACGGGCTTTTCCCGGTCAATGACTCGGGATTCACCTGGAACGGCAAGAAAGTGGCGGCCTGCGGCACTTTGATCGGCAAATAGAAACCGGAGTGTGGCGCACACGGTCGCGGGGTCACTCGCGACCGTGTCAGCCGCTCTCGCAGTTATCAGCCGGATGCTCATGGCGACAGGTATCGCCCGCTGCCAGGCTGCAATGGAATTCCCGCCCATCGCCTGGACGGATTGACCTGCCGAAGCGCGAAGCCCCGAATCCGGCTTTTCTCCGCAGATCGCTCCACCGTCCAAATCGGCATTCCTGCCGATAGGTCAAACCCTTATCGTCTATTCGCCGCGGGTTCTATCCCCAGTCAAATCAAAAACTCTCGGGAGATCCAGCGGAATCTGGAGCGGGTGATGGGAATCGAACCCACGTCATCAGCTTGGGAAGCTGAGGTTCTACCATTGAACTACACCCGCTTTTCAGGGAGTTACGTCTCACCCGGGCTCGGCTGAGCACAAAAGTGAGAGTACGCCGATTCTAAGCGATTCCGAGGCGATTGGAGAAGAAGTCGAGCACTCCAATAAATGTCTGGGTCCAGTTTGGTTTGCAGCATTCGACTCATCTCAACTTCCTGAGCAAAGCCCTGGGTTTAGATGACACCGTGCCGCGAATCACCGCCCTGCGCTCGTAAAATCTCCGCCTAAGTATTTTCCGTAAGCTGCATCCAAACGGTGCCACACCCCGTCTCTTGTAACATGCGAGTCAAAATGGGAGAAAAGCCATGAGCGCAGCAGCAGGCCTTGGAGCACTGGGATTCTGGCTGTTCATCGCAGTCGTCGTCGGTGGCGGCATCTGGTACGACGCGAAACGAAAGGAGATACAGCAAGAGACGCTGCGGCGAATCGTCGAGAGCGGCAAGCACATCGATCCTGCAGTCATCGACCGCGTGCTTGGCACGAGTGATGCGAAAGAATTAGAGCGTGACCTGAAGATTGGCGCTCTGATTGTCCTGGCAGCAGCGCCGGGGCTGTTTGTCTTCAGCCTGTTTTTGGGGATGATTAGTCCGGAAGCACGAATGGCCGTCATGGGCGCGTCCGGGCTCGTCGCTTTCATCGGCGGCGGGCTACTGATGGCCTCGCGGCTCGTGGAAAGACGTTACGCCGACCGTTGAGCGCTTGCGATGCCGGCCACACCCGGTTATTACGCTAAGGGCCCGGAGGCTCTCATCGTCAGCCTGGCCGCGCGCGGTGACCGCGATGCTTTCACCGACCTTGTCCGCCGCCGGCAGCCGTGGCTGCGCAACCTAATGCGTCGCTGCAGCGGTGACTCCACGCTCGCAGACGATCTCGCACAGCGGGTTTTCCTGAAGGCATGGCGAAACATCCGACGGCTCAAGCAGCCCGATCGCTTTGGCGCATGGCTGAAGAAAACTGCGATTAACGAGTGGATTGATCAGCAGCGAAAGCACGGCCAGTTTCACGAAGACGAGTTTGACGACAGGTTGCTGCCGGCTCCGGACGTGGCGACGGCCGAGGCAATCGACCTCGATACTGCGTTGGCAACGCTGCCCGATGCAGTCAGGCTGTGCATCGTGTTGTCCTACCACGAACGCCTGTCGCACAAAGAGATTGCTGAGCTGACCGGACTCCCGGCCGGCACCATCAAGTCACACATTCGAAGGGGCAGCCGGAAACTGCGCGAGGTGCTGTCCGCGTATGGAGAATCTGTATGAACGACGACCGCGATCCAAGGCTTGAATTACTGTTCGAGGAAGCCGAGTCGAGTCTCGCAGACGACGCGTTCATCGACGCTGTTAACGACAGTCTCAGGCGACGCCGGCGACGGATTCTGTTCGGTCGTCTCGCGATATTGGCGGCGCTCGTTGTGCTCGAGGTGGTACTGGAGTCGCCACTTCGACTCTATCTCGGCGTCGTTGCAGACGTGTTGGGCACACCCTTGTTACCGATGCACGACGACTGGCTGGCATTCGTGGTGGCCCCGATCAACAGCGTTGCGGGTCTCGTCGGCCTTGTATTACTCGGGCTCAATATGCTGTATCGAAAGATCGTCTACTGACAGGCAAGTTGCTCAAAAGTGAGGCTGAAATTGAGCGTACTCAGAAGGCCCAGTTGAATCAGATGGTTACTTTTGGGTGATCGAACTCGTTGAAACCAGAGGTCACGGGACCGCGGATATGAATCGGTTAGACAGATGTCCAACTGAGCGAGTCCGCTTGGGAAGCTGAGGTTCTACCATTGAACTACGCCCGCTTCGTGACGATCTCCAATAGTGTACTTCGGGCGTCCCATGATCCCAATAGTCTCGAGTTGAGCGTCTCAGGGTAGAGGAATTGTGTCAGTGCGTAGTCATCCCCATAGCGCAAACGGAAACTGGTCCTTGATCTGAGGTTCTGTTTCCGTGCGCACAAGTCCACGGCCAGACAAACGGTCGAAGCGGCGACCAGGCAATTAAGTGCAATGTCCGCTTGATTGGGCCAGCATCTTCGCGGCCAGCTCGACATGCTGGCTCATGTCGAGGTCCGCATCCAGATCCCGGGCCTGCTGCAGGTGACGACAGGCCTGCGCGGCATCGCCCTCGGCATTGCGCCAGCGATGCATCGGACCGCGCCACCGCTCCACGTCCGCCACCAGCAGCGGACTCTTCACGCCTTCAGCCAGGGCTTCGGCCTGATCGAAATGATCGTTGGCGGTATCCCATTCTCCGACCAGGCTTGGCAACCCCGAAAGTCGTCGGTGGATGGACCGTGCGTCCTTCTGAAACTCTGCTTGCGGCGCCTTGTTCCGATGGTACCATCGGGTTTTTGCGAACGGAGGGATCCGCATGAAAAGGTTAAGTCGAGTGATGGGTACCGCCGCGATAGTGGCTCTTGGCGTCAGCGCGATGACTTCCCAGCCAGCCAGCGCCGGCAACGACGCGATCTTGGGCGCGGTCGGCGGTCTGATGGCCGGCAAGCTGATTTCGGATCATCAGCAGAAGGTCCGTGAAGACTCCTACCGGCAAGGCGCCGAGGAACAGTACATTGCGCAGCAACAACAGCAGCAATACGCTGCTCCGCAGCAGCCTGCGGCCCAGTCGCCCGAGGCCCGATTGCAGAAACTCAAGTCGCTGAAGGATCAGGGGCTGATCAGTGAGAGCGATTACAACACGCAGAAAGCCGCGATCGTGAGTTCGCTCTAAGGACCGGCGGTTCAATAATCAGGAGTTTCAACCATGTTGATGAGATCGTCACTGATTCTCGCGCTGGTCACGGCCATGTCTTGGAGTGTCGCCTCCGCTGAGGAGAAGGTCACGGCCGACTATCTCACCGGTCGGTGGTCCCTGGAAGGGGCGCCTGCCTGCCACGGAACAATGCCCGATAGCGAGTTCATCATTTTCGACCGCGATGGAGGCTTCCGGAGTTACCGTCGCGGCCGACTGGAGAGCGCCGGATTCTGGCATCTGGGCGACGACTATATCGAGTTTCACATCGTTTCCTCGGTCGGCATCCTCAATCCTGACCTGGAGGAATACGTCGGCTCCTACAGCATGGCCTCGATCGACGCCATGGAGACGAAGGTGGAACGGAACCATCTCGAACTGGCGGTCAAGCTTGGCGACAAGATGGACCACTGGAAGCTGGATCGCTGCAAGAAGTAGCGGACGGCGGCTGGACGCGCTCGACCGGGCCTGCTATCACACCGTGATGTGCGGGAGCGGCACCCGCGCGACCATAGGGGCGAGCATCCTGCTGCGGGCGGGCTTCTCCGGCGTCGATCTGTTCTTCGGCTCGATCGGCGCCTGGCGGAGCATGGGACTGGCCACGACCGGTAAGCCGTAGTTCCGCAACCGCCCGCCCGCGGGCCGGCCACCACTCCTCTTACTCTTAGGGCCTCGGAGTGGGGGCGAGCGTTCCGCGGTCGTGCTCGGCGTCGAACTCTTCGACCGGTTCACGACCGGCCGGGAAGATGCACGAGGGGGGACCACACGGGGCCACGGGCGTCGATTCAGCGGACGCGCGCGAGATCGGTGTCGGGAGCAAGTGGAGCGGGTGATGGGAATCAAACCCATGTCTCCAGCATTGGAAACTGAGGTTCTACCATTGAACTACACCCGCCCGGGTGACGATCGGCAACAGTGTCCTCCCGGAGTGTGGCGATCCCAAATAGTCTGGATGTCCATGTCACGATTGAGGAAGGGCATTGGTTTGCGTCCTGGCCTCGTCGTTTGGCTGTCGAAGAAAATCGCGCCTTCAGCCTTTCCAGAGTCGACTTCCCGCCTGTTTGGATGGAAAGAGAGGCAGGATCACTAACGCGACTGTCCGACGCGATAATCCGTTGGTCTTTCGTGTCGATAAGCATCCGCGAGAGAAGCTCATCTCCCAGGTAGCGCGGGCGGGCCGTGAGCCGGAGCTGGATTTTTATCGCCATGGATAAGCGTAGGCGTTCGTGACACCATTACGTTGGC
>JASFOT010000124.1:0-6634 GCA_050116375.1 Gammaproteobacteria bacterium
CATTTCGCTGTAAGGCATCTCGTTCAGCTGCAGCATGGTGGAGTAGCCGGTACCGAAATCGTCAATGGAAAGATTGAAACCCTTCATCCGCAGCCGCGTCAGGATGTCCAGGGCCGCCACCGGTTCCTCGTTGACCCAGGACTCTGTGATTTCGAGCACAATGTTGTGCCGATCGATCTGGTGTCGATCGGCGAGGTCAGCGAACATCTCCGGGAGATCCAGGTCCTTGAGCAGAAGCGGCGAGACGTTGATCGCGACCTGCAGAGCGTAGCCTTCGTCCAGCCATCGGGAAGTCTGTGTCAGGGCCTTGAGAATGACGGACCGGGTAAGCCGGTCGATCAGGCCCGATTCCTCCGCCATGGCCAGGAAAGCGGCGGGCATCAGCTCACCGTGATTCGGATGATTCAGGCGGACCAGGGCCTCCACCGCGATGAATTCCAGCGTCCGGACATCGATCTTCGGCTGATACCTCACGTCCAGGCACCCTTCCTCCATGCACTGGAGGAGTTCCGTCTTGGCGACCTGGATGTTGATGCCCCGGCTGCCGGCGCCGGCCGGGACTACTCCGGATTCGAGCATGTCACGGAGCCTGGGTTCGTCGATGGGTTTTGCCAGCGAGCCGCTCACCCGAAGCCCGCGCGCTCGCGCCAGCCGCTCCGCCGCGCTCAGAATCCGCCGGTCCGCGTCGCCGGTGATCACGATATTGGCGTCACAGCGGGCTTCTCCCAGGCGCCGTATGATCTGGATGCCGTCTTCACGGGTCATCATCAGATCGAGGACGATGGAGTGGAATTCGGTGTCCAGCATGGCGAGCATGTCGTCACTCGCGGAGGCCACCCGCGTCTCGAATCCCAGACCCTGGAGCCGAGCCGCGAGTGCCGCTCCCTGTTCCGCATCGTCGTCGATGATGAGCACGATATGTTCGGAGCTCATGAGCCTTTCCGCGGTCAGTTCCGTCTGTTGGCGGAGGCGCTGCCGCCCGCTGTTGCGGCCAGTTTCGACGGGTCACGATCCGCCCGGTCGCCGCGCACGCTGTTGCCCCCGCGTTTCTTCGCCAGCTGCATGGCGAGCACGGCCCTCTCGAAAACCTGATAGGGGCGATAGACTTTTTCGGGCAGAAGGGTGGTGACTCCACAGCTGATGGTGACGCGGCCTCCATGGGCCGGGTCACCAAACTTGATGGCCGATTCCAGCACCCGTTTCCGCATCTGTTCCGCCTGGGCGAGGGCCTCTTCGTAATCCATGTCCGGGGCGATGACGGCAAACCGGTCCGCCGCGATGCGGCCCACCTGATCGCCGGCGCGGCGGAACACTGACTGTGCCAGGTGGGCCAGCCGCCTCAGCAGGTCATCTCCCTTGTCGTGGCCGTAAAGGCGGTTGTAGCGCCGGAAGCCGTCGATATCGAGGATGACCAGCGAGATCGGCTGTCGCGACCGCAGGGCCCGTCTCAGTTCCTTGTCCAGGGCGTGTCCGAGATCCTGGACGTTGGTCACGCCCGTGAGATCGTCCCGGACCACCAGCCTCCTGAGGCGGGTGTTGCTCTGTTCCAGCGCTTCCTTTTCCCGTTCGGCCTGCTGGCTGCGCTGGAGCAGCCGGGTGACCCGGTGCCGGGACTTGATCTCGGCCGATTTCTCCATCTGGGCGAGCAGGCTTCGCAGATGACGGGCCTCTTCCTTGGCGGCATCCCGGTCCTCCCGGGCCTCACGAATATTTTCCCTGTCCCTGACGATCCTGATCAGCTGCAGCACGATTGCCACCAGCAGCACCAGGGAGAGGGCAAGCAGCATATCCCCGGTCGGACCGGCTTCGTCGGAGGCCGACGGGATTTCCGGTGCCGGTGTCAGGGTGGCCCCGGGCTGCGGCGCGGCGAAAGGCTGGCTCGGCGCGGGGGAATCGTCGTCCCGACCGGCCGCGGGGAGGGCGATCTCTTCTGTGGCGGTCAGGGCTCCGGATTCCTGCATATGTTCCTTGAGCGGTGGCGTGGTCCGGCGTGCCGGCGTCACCAATAACGTCGCTGCCTGGTCTGCATCCGAGTCCAAGATAGGCACGAAGTGTCGATCAAACCGCGGCGTTTGTCACATTTTGGCCGGGCCCGGCCCGGGGAAACCGCTGCGCTAGAATGCTACATCCCTGCCGGAGCCCGGACCCATGCCGGAACGATTTGAATCCTTTGCCGAGTTCTATCCCTACTACCTGACGGAACACAGCGACCGTTCCTGCCGTCGTCTGCATTTCATCGGTACGGCCCTGGTGATGCTCACCCTGATCGTGGCCGTGGCCTCTGACCGCTATGCGCTGCTTTGGCTGGTGCCGGTTCTGGGGTACGGCTTTGCCTGGGCAGGGCATTTTTTCTTCGAGAAAAACAGGCCGGCAACGTTCCGATATCCCCTCTACAGCCTGATCGGCGATTTCGTGATGTTCCGGGACATCCTCGTCGGTCGCATACGTTTCTGACCGGCGGGTCACCCTGATGCCCGAAGGTCCGGAGATTCGACGCGCCGCGGATCGCATTGCCCGAGCGCTGGCCGGTCATCCGGTGCAGCGGGTTTTCTTCGGCCTCGACGCGCTCAGGGGCTGGGAGCGCCGTCTTCAGGGGCAGGTTCTCGACGGCGTGGACACCATCGGCAAGCACATGCTCTGCCGGTTCGAAGACGGCACCCGTATCTACAGCCACAACCAGCTCTACGGCCGATGGTGGGTGAGGCGCCGGGACGATTATCCCGACACCCGCCGCCAGCTGAGACTGGCGCTGCACACGCGTCGTCATTCCGCGTTGCTTTACAGTGCGTCGGATATCGACGTCATCAGACACGAGGATTTTCCTGTACATCCCCGCTTGGCATCCCTGGGGCCCGATCCTCTCCATGCCGACGTCAACGAGGACGTCGTGCGGGACAGATTGGGACAGCTCGCTTTCAGCCGCCGCCGTCTGGCGGGCCTGCTGCTGGATCAGGGCTTCCTCGCCGGTCTCGGTAACTATCTGCGCAGCGAGATCCTGTTTGCGGCCCGGACGAGCCCTTTGACGCGTCCGATGGACTGCGACGAGGCCGGCATCCAGAGGATCTCGCGAGCGATAATCGGGCTGATGCAACGCTCCTATCGGACCGGCGGCGTCACCAATTCCCCCTCTCGGGTGAAGCGCCTGCGGTCTCAGGGATGCACCCGTTCCGAGTACAGGTTCGCGGTCTTCGGGCGGGCGGGAAATCCCTGTCATGTGTGCGGCGAGACGATAATCCGGCAGGATCTGGCAGGGCGCAGACTGTATTCCTGTCCGGACTGCCAGCAGGGCGCCGGCGTATAATCCTTCGACGACTTGTCCTCAACCGGGGCGGTTCCGGGCTCAGGCGGCCGCAGAAACATCAATAACGATCAGCCGCGACGCGAGGTGGAATGTTCGGTCTCCTTCACACACGTCTTTCACGGCTCGTCGAGCGCGGCGGCGACTCGGTTCTCCAGGGCGGGGCCATTGGGGTCGAGAAAGAGTCCCTCAGGGTGACCTCCGACGGGTCGATCTCTTCGCGACCCCATCCGGAATCCCTGGGATCGGCGCTGACCCATCCCTGGATCACCACCGATTTCTCGGAGGCCCTGCTGGAGCTGGTAACGCCGCCGTTCCGTCATAGCTGGGAGACCCTCCAGTTCCTCTGCGACCTTCATCAGTTCGTGTACCAGAGGATCGACGAGGAAATGCTGTGGGCGACGAGCATGCCCTGTGCAATCAGTGGCGACGAGAGCATACCGATCGCGCACTACGGCTCCTCCAATTCGGGGCGGATGAAACACGTCTACCGGCGTGGTCTCGGGTACCGTTACGGCCGCGTGATGCAGGCCATCGCCGGCGTTCATTTCAACTATTCGCTGCCGGACCGGTTCTGGCCGCTCTACCAGGAAACTGAGGGCGTCGCCGGCAGCCGCCGGGCGTTCCAGGATCGCGCGTACTTTGATCTGCTGCGCAACTATCGACGCTTCGGATGGATTGTGCTGTACCTGTTCGGCGCGTCGCCCGCTGTCTGCAAGTCATTCCTGATCGGGCGTGATTCCCGGCTGGCTGAATGGGATCCCTGGACAGCCTACGGGCCGGATTCCACGACCCTGAGAATGAGCGACGTGGGTTACCGCAACGCCAACCAGGCGGGCATCACCGTCAGCATGAATAGCCTGGATGAATACGTCGACGGACTGGATCGGGCAATCCGGACCTCCTTCCCCCCCTATGAGGCCATCGGCGTTCAGGGTGAAGGAGAGTGGCGACAACTCAATACCAACATGCTGCAGATCGAAAACGAGTACTACGGCTTCATTCGCCCCAAGCAGCCCGCCCGGTCGGGGGAACGCCCGGCCCGGGCGCTCAAGAGCCGGGGGGTGGCTTATGTGGAGGTCCGGTCCCTGGACGTGAGTCCGCTGGATCCCGCGGGCGTAAGCCAGAACGAGATGCGCTTCCTGGAGGCGTTTCTCATTTTCTGCCTGCTGACAGAAAGCCCGCCGATGGACGACGAGGAGGCCCGGGGCTCCGACCTGAACCATGTATCGGTGGCCCTGAAAGGACGCGCTGCCGATCTGGAACTCAGCATCGGCGGGCGCAGCCGGACCGTTCGCCAGTGGGGGATGGAAATCGTGGAAGCCTTGCGGCCTGTCTGCCGTTTGCTGGACGCTGACCAGCCTGAACCGAGTTACCAGGCCAGCCTGGATCTGCAGATGGAGAAACTGGCGGATCCTTCCCTGACGCCTTCGGCCCGTCTGCTCGACACCATGAGCGAGAGGGAAGTGTCTTTCTTCGAGTTCGCTCGCGATCTCTCCGAGGACTATCGTTCCTACTTCCTCCAGCTTCCGCAGCTTCCCGCAGAAAGAGTCGGTCGTTTCGAGACCGAGGTCGTCGCGTCCCACGAGCGCCAGCGGGAGATCGAGGAGGCGGATGACATTCCGTTCGAGGAATTTCTCGGAAAGTACTATGCCTTATGAGAGTCGCGGCCCGGTTTTTGTGACCGGAGACTAGGCACAGCGATGCCCCCGAGGATAAGCTTCGGGGGCAGGGAGCGAGTCTCGCACCGTCGATAACGCATGGCAGTCAAGAAAGTCGGAAGATTCAGTTTCGAATCGCCCTTCGTGCGGCAGCTGGAGGAGGGCTTCCCGTGGCTCAGGTTCAGGCCGGAACTCGAGCCGGGGTTTGTCGAATCCCACTTCGAACGTACCCGCAATTTCGTGCGGGCGGCGCTTTACGCGGGGCTCGGCCTGATAGTGCTGTTCTTCGTCGTTGGCTACGTCATGGGCTATCCCACGAACGACTGGATAGCCAACCTGGTGAGATTCGGTTTCCTCGCACCGGCCTTCCTCGCCGCCATTATCGTCAGTCATATTCCAGGCTTGAGACAGGCGTTCCGGACCCTGGTGGTGATGACGGCGCTGGCCATCGGTCTGGGCTACGTCGTCCTGAACGCGACGGCGCCGGATGAGTTGCGCCAGACCGGATTTGCGGCGCTCCCCGTTGTGATCGCCTTTATCTATTTCGCGCTGGGGCTGTTTTTGCAGACCGCGTTGGCGATTGTCCTGGCGGTCACCGTCGCCTACGTGATCGCTGCGCTGCTGGTGGGCGTGCCCGCCGATCAGGTGGCCTACAACCTGGCGCTGCTCATTGTCGCCAATTTCGTCTGCGGCATTGGGAGCTACATGCTGGAGCATGCGCTCCGCTCCGCATATCTCGAAGGGCAGATTCTCGGTGAGATGGTGGAGAGGGACGGGCTGACGGGGCTTTACAACCGGTCCGCTTTCGACCGCCACCTGGATAAGGTATGGCGGATGGCCAAGCGCCAGCGCAAATCGATCGCCGTTCTCATGGCCGATATCGACCACTTCAAGGCGTACAACGACAAACACGGTCATCAGGCCGGGGACGAATGCCTGAAAAAAGTGGCCGGCAAGGTGGCGGCGGCGGCCCGCAGACCCCTGGATTTCGCCGGTCGATACGGGGGCGAGGAATTCATCCTGGTGTTTTTCGACGTAGCGCTCGAGGCGGCGACCCGGGTCGCGGAAGACCTCCGGCGGAACATCGAGGCCCTAAGGATCCCGCATCGGGCCTCGCCCACCGCGCCGAACGTGACCGTCAGTATCGGCGTGGCCGTGGTCGAACCCGCAGAAACCCGCCACAGTCCTGCCGGCGTGATCCAGCTGGCCGATCAATCGCTGTATGAGTGCAAGAAGCAGGGCCGGAATACGGTGGTGGCCGGAGAAATCGCCGAGACCCACATCCGGACCGGCGTGTTCAAGTCGGCCTGAGCTCTACTTCAGAAGGGCAATCGTTCGCCGTTGTGACGGACCCAGTGTCCATAGACGCGGCTGAGTTCCCCGGTGACCGGCCCCGGCGCCCCGTCCCCGATCCGGCGGCCGTCTATCTCCAGGACCGGGGTCAGTTCGCCCATGGTTCCCGTCGTGAAGACCTCGTCGGCGCAGTACATTTCGGTCAGCGAAATGTTGCGCTGAACGCAGGTCCGTCCGTGCTCGCCGCATAGCTCGATCACCAGGTCGCGGGTGATGCCGGGCAGACAGCTGTCGGCATGGGGCGTCATCACAACGCCGTCTTTTACCAGGAACACATTGGTATCGTTGGTTTCCGAGACGAACCCGTTCAGGTCGAGCATAA
>JASFOT010000125.1:0-6591 GCA_050116375.1 Gammaproteobacteria bacterium
CGGCCCAGGGAAGCAGAAGCGTCACCAGGCTGACAAGCAGGAGCCTCGAAGACAGCCTCACCTTGGGCCCGCCGATTCAGCAGGTGCTGTGGAAGAGTCCGCCCACCGGCTCGGTTTCGGCCAATCGGTTATAGACGGCGACTGCAGAGGCGGTCTTCTCGCGGTAAACCGGTATGTCGGCTTTTTCCAGCATCTCCAGTGTCTCCGGGCAGGTCTGCAGCCGACACCACTGTCCTCTCGAAAGGACGATGATACGACTGCCGTTGTCGAGGAGTTCCTGTACGTCCCGGGGCTGTATCCCGGGAATATGATGGGTGCCGGTCTCGGTCCAGTCCCACTGGCGGCCGCCCCCCGGCCAGAGTTTGAAATCCTGACCCGGACCGAGGCCCTCCACCTCGATGCGGCCCCAGCTGAGACCGACGATCCGGGGGGAGGGTGAAGTGGCTGAGCCCGTCATGTTCTGTCCTCCTGACATTCAGGCATCACGGGTCGCCGGTGCTCTCGTTGACTGCCGGCTCCTCGTGCCATCGGTACCCCACGCCGTATACGGTTTTGATAGCGTCGAAATTGGGGTCATCTGCTGCGAACTTGCGTCTAATTCTCTTGATATGCGACGTAATGGTCGCATCGTCGAGTACCACATTGGCCGCATCCATGAGCTGTTGTCTGCTTTTTACATGACCAGCGTAGCGCGCCAGCGCATGCACGATCCAGAACTCTGTCAGCGTCAGATCCACGGCTCGGTCCCGCCAGCGAACGGACATCCGGTCCAGGTCGAGACGCAAGGGGCCGCGATCCAGGAGGGATTCCTGGCTGGCGGGCCGGCTCAGCGCTTCCTGCCTGCGGAAAAGAGCCGCGACCCGGGCAGTGAGGTGGGCGAGGCTGATGTCCTTGGTCAGGTAATCGTCCGCACCCAGCCGCAGGCCCGAAACCGCATCGAGCTCGTTGTCCCGGGCGGTGAGGAAAATAATCGGCAGGCTCTCCGAGCGTGCCCGAAGCTGTCTGCAAAGCTCGAACCCCCCCTCCGGCTCCTTTCCCAGGGTGATATCGATGATGACGAGGTCCGGCAGACGGGACTCGAAAGACGCCATTGCGGTCGGTCGATCTGCATACCCGCTGACGCTGTAGCCTTGTCTCCGCAGGGCGTCGGCGTAGTTCTCCCGGATGGCGGGTTCGTCTTCGACGATTGCGATTCGGTAATCCATTCTCATTCACCGGACAAAATGAATCTGTACATGCTGCCGACCTGCGGTCAGCGATCGCTCCGGCATCCTGCCCGGTGCCGGCCATATGCCGTCCTCAGCCGTTGAGTCTCCAGATACCGAAGTTCAGCCAGATGGCGAACCCGACCCACGCCAGATACGGCGTCATCAGGAGGCTGGCCGTGCGGCTGGTTTTCCGGGCCAGCAATACGACGCCCAGTATGGTGCCGAACAGCACCGCGATCTCCAGCAGCGCCAACCCGGTCAGGTGCAGACCGAAAAAAATCCAGCTCCAGGCAGCATTGAGCGCCAGCTGCAGGACCCAGAGCCCCACGATCAGGAGACCGGAAGGGTCTGCATTCCGGTGTCGCCACAGCAGCCAGCCGGCGACCGCGATCATGGCGTACAACACGGTCCACACCACCGGGAAGATCCAGTCAGGGGGTGTCAGGGCCGGTTTGACCAGGGCGGCATACCATTCGCCCGGCGTAAAGATTGCCCCCAGGGTGGCGGCAGCTGCGGTCAGCAGGAAAAAGACGATAAAGGAGGCCATGCGTTCACCGGTTCATGCAGCCTAAAGATGCTACGGGCCGCATGGGGGGCATGCAATGAGATTTCCCGGGGCGTCGGGACGGTGGATGCTTACTGAACGGTGCGCGGACCGGAATCGCCTTTTTCAGTCCGCTCTGTTCTCGCGGCTGTGCCACCATTCTCGGAACTCCCGGCAGCGTCCTTCGGGCCCCACTCGGACGGTCAGGATACCTTCGAGGCGAACTTCCCGGCCCGTGCCGTTACGCACAAACCGGCACGTCCAGCGGGCGACGCCCTGTCCATCGGTGACCGCGAGTACCTCGTGGAAAAATGAATGTCCTTTTGTGTGGAGACCGTCTCGTCGAAGGCCCGATCCCGGCTCAGCCGGATGCGGCCGAGGCTGCCCGGTTCCGGCAAAGATATTCCTGCCAGAGCATTCGCGCCGCCACCGCCCGGAACGGTCGCCAGGGACGGGCGATGGTGCGCATGACATCTTCACCGGGCTTTACCGGAAGTTTCTTTACCGCCTGAAGAGCCCTGGCCAGCGCCAGGTCCCCGGCCGGCCACACGTCGGGACGTCGCAGCGCCATCAGCAGGTAGACCTCCGCGGTCCACCGACCGACGCCCTTGAAGGCAGTCAACATGTCCAGAGCCTCATGATCCCGGACCCTCGCGATCCGTCCCAGGTTCAGCTCTCCGTCCATGGCGGCCCGGGCCAGAAGCGTGCAGTAGAGCGCTTTCTGTCGAGTGACACCGGCAGCCCGCAGGCCGGATTCTCCCGCGCCCGCCAGGCTTTGCGCCGTAACACGGCCGATTGCGTTCTCGACGCGCTTCATCGTGGCACGGCCGGACGCCAGAGAAACCTGCTGTTCGAGAATGATCTGAACCAGTGTGCGGAACCCGGGGCGACGCTGCCACAGTGGAGGACAGCCGCGTTCGCGATAGATCCGGTCCAGGGCCGGATCCCGGTCGGCGAGCTCTCGGCACGCTCCGTCGAGGGTTTCCGGGCACAATTTTTGATAGGCAGCGACCATGGGCCCGACGATTCCCCGGGATGCGGGAGGACGAAGATGTTAACGAACTTTCCCGGCCCGCGGTGCCCGGGATCATCAATCGCCGGGAGACGCTCTCATTTCCTGCTGGCGCATTGGCATGGAATCGATCAACTCGAAAAGCTCTGCCGCCCGCGGGGGTCGCTCGAGACGGAGCTTGACGCCGCCATCCTTGCCGATGAGGAAAACGGCGAAGTCCGATGGTCCGATCCCGTATTGTTCGCGTAAGGAATCCGTCTGAATCCTGCCAAGCGGTTGGCCCTCAGGGGCTTCTCCCTCTGTCAGCGCTACGACAGTGATCAGGTGGCGGTCTTCGAATCCGCGGCTGTGTTCCCGCGCCAGTTTGCGGGTGGCCGACAGACGCCCGTCGTTGTCCGACGGGGCAAATACCAGCAGAACCCTGTTCTGCCAGCGATACGGATCCAATGGAGAATCCGCCTGAGCCAGGGAGCCAAAACCCGTGATCAGGGAGGTCATCACTGCGGTAGAGGCGCGCCTGATCCGCCTCATACGGCGTCCGAACCGGTTTGTCGCTTTAATGATTTGCCCGCCAGACTATCGGCGACGACGGCGAGCACATCAGGGCTGAGCCCGAGTCCCAGGTGGGTCGCCGCCACTTCCACGTGTTCGGTAACGGCATTGGACTGGTCGATACAGGCCTGCCAGGCGACGATCGCGTCCCGACGGCTGTAGACGGCGGTAACCGGGACGCGGATAGGCACCCGATCTCTTGCGGCCACCTGTGCCTCGATTTCGTCGAGATCGTAGCCTTTGCGGACGTAGTGGGCGTGAGTCACGGTGTATTTCGGTCCTCCGACCACCGGGGAGCCGAGCGTGATTACGCGAATGACCTCTGCCGGGCGCTCCCGGGCCGCCTCCCTGGCCAGGTAACCCCCGAGACTCCAGCCCACCAGCGCCACGGGACCGCCGTGACGGCAAGCCATTGCCGACATCCTGTCGAGGACCTTCGGGATGAGTTCGGGAACCCGTCCGTGGTTCCGGCCCATATCCCAGCCTTCCACGGTATGGCCGATATAGCTCAGATAATGCCGCAACAACCAGGTCGAGCGGTCCGTCATGCCGAACCCTGGCAGCACCATGACCGGCAGCCCCGATTCGACCCTGCGTGCCGACAGGTCCGGTAACCGCAAAGCAAGCCGAAACGGCTCAAGCAGGCCGAAACTCTCCCGCCACAGCCCCCCGCGAGGCGGAGGTCCTGGAATCTTGTCCAGCCGGGCAGTTTCCGATCTCATGCTGGGATGTTCGTTTTGCGAGCGGGACCGGATGTGGCCATCGGCTACAGGACGGTATCGCGTGCCGGTTTCGGCACCGTCCGCATCCTCAGTCAACCATGACCCGGTCGCCGACGCGCACGTTTCCGTTCGTCAGGATGCGTGCCCGAATTCCTGCGCGATGGGCAAGGCCGTGCACGATCTTCGGCGCGCTGACCTCGGTAATGGAGAACTGACGCTTCAGGTGATCGGCAAGATAGGCGCAGGGCTCGCAGAGCTCTATTCCCTCGACCTCCACGGCGCCGATCCGGAATCTGGTGCCGACAAGATCATTCAGAGCGACGCCGCGGGTCACGATCTGCCGGCGGGTATCGTGAGGCGCCAGCGAAAGCCCCGTGAGTTCGTTGAACAGTTCCACCTGCTCTTCCTCGATGAGCGTCAAAGCCGAGTCGGCGTGGCTGCCATCGGCGGCGAAGTGCCGGTCACCGCGGATCCCGCAGCCGGCCACCAGTTCGGCCGAGTCCAGCGGTTGCAGATCCCCACCCGGCTCGGCGGCGATATGAATCGAGACGATGGATCCTTTCATTCAGCGTTCCCCTGCGTTCGTAGCGGCGCTGCTCGCCGCTGTCCCGTATGCCTTTATCCAGTCGATTTCCAGCCGGAAAGGTCCTTCCTGTCGATCCGCGATCATCAGGCCGACCTGTTGAACGCTGCTCGTGTCCAGCGGTTCGACATCGGTGAGCAGTCGGCCCCGGAAGGTGGGGCGAAAGTCGGAGAATGGAATCGACACCTCCTGCCACTCGTCCGGCGCGGTGTCGAACGAGGCCTGATAGGCGACTCCGTCGAAACCGGCGCTGGAGTGGAAGCGGAGACGATAGCGCTTCCCGTCTCCGCGGAACCGGATCCGGACGCCGTGAAAATCGGACAGATCGGTGGGCCCGAGCGCGGCCCGCACGGAGGCGAACCCACCGTTATTGGCGAGTGACACCCGGCCCTCGAACAGTCCGGTGCCCTCGACGGTGCGCTCCAGTCTGCTGTTCGACAGACCGCCCATGACGCCGTCGTCGATAGAGCCCCACTGCTGGGATTCTCTCCCGGCAAAGGTCGCAATTGGATAAAGCGCTTCCGAATCAGCGGCGTTCATCGAGCTCATCAATAACAAAAAGACAAAGACCGTGGGCCGCCATTTACGACCCCTGGCGTCTCCGCCGGCCTGAAAGAGCGGCGTGCTGGTCTGGCGGCCCATCTATTCACTGGCCTCGCGGGCCGGTTTGTCCTTCCAGCGCCACCATTTCAGGAGTTCCGGATCGTGGACGGTCTGGCTGGCAAAGTAAACCGCGCAGCGAAAGACATAGAGAACACAACGATCCACGGCGGCGTTCCTTTGCCGGCAAAGGTCAGCGTACATTTTTTCCGGATCGGCGCCTCGCAGGTCTCCTACTCGTTCGTAGCCCAGGTCGAGCAGCGCGTCTTTCATTCTCGGGCCAATTCCCGGAATGTCGCGCAGGTCCTGGCGTGCGGACCGCGTCGTTGTTCTTGCCGTGTCCCGAGCTGAACGTTTCGCGGTCCGCCGGGTTGTCGGCAGCGGTATCCGGTCAGGGGGCAGAAATTCGCGCCGGGCCCGACCGGAGAAAAGGCGGTCTTCGGAATAGTGGAGAAGCAAATGGCCCAAACCCTGTTCGACGAGACCCTGGTTTGCCCGCCGGAACGTCTTCCAGTCTGAGCCCATTTCCCGGCGACTCGAGATCAGGTCCAGGAAGGCTCGGGTCATTGTCTCGTGATATTTGTCCACGGCTCCGTGACGTTTGACGAAGCGCTTCAGGGCCCGTACGAAGCGATCCTTGCCGACGGGATCTCCGTAGTGTCGCAGGCAGCACCAGGCGGCATAGACGTGCCCCTCGTGATCGAATTCTTCCGGATCCAGGGTGCCGTTTTCGAAGGCCCTCAGGAAGGCGGTTTCTTCCGTGCCTGTCATGGCATCATTCCCGAACGGGCCGGGTAGCATCGACCGGTACCCAGCCAAAATCGCCCTGCTCGTTGCATGCCCAGTACCATCCTGCCAGTTCCCGGCGTACGGTCAGTTGCTCACCAGGCGAGACGTTCAGTTCTGTCCCGTCGTAGTCGGCGGCGGCGACGGCCTCCTGGGTTCCGTGCAGGTGGAGTAATGCTTTCGGTGCCCAGCCTGTCCTTCCTTCGTGATCCGTTGCCCGTATCCATCCGGGGAAATCCGGATCACTGTCCCCGAGCCGCACGGCGTCCCCCCTGCGGAAACGTACTGGTTCAGGATAATTGGATCTGTGAGGGCGTTCCACGATGACCCGTTTCTCCATACGCTCCTCCGGACAGCGCAAACGCGACCGCTCAGTCGGCCGCCGTGCCGGGAATCATGACCGATCCAGCCCGAAGACCCCTCGGGCTGTCCTGTGCAGGTAGGCCTCGCGCGCCTCCGGTTCGAGCCCCAGCTCGTCGATGCCTTCCAGACAATCCCCCTGCGCCAGCATGGGATAGTTGCTGCCGAACATGACCTTGCCGCCGCCGCGAGTGCGGAGGAAATCCCGGAAGTCGGGCGGGAAA
>JASFOT010000126.1:0-6557 GCA_050116375.1 Gammaproteobacteria bacterium
GAAGGGGACGACGCAGGCCTGTCACGAGCCGACCCGGACTACCGTCCGGTATTCCCGGTTGACCATGGGCCCCATCCGGATTTTCGTTCCGAGTGGTGGTATTTCACCGGGAATCTCGAGGATGGGGACGGGCGTGCTTTTGGATTCCAGTTCACGATTTTCCGTTTTGCCATGGACGGTGAGACCGTGGATAGGTCGTCCCGCTGGGCCACTCGCCAGGCATGGATGGCGCACCTGGCGGTCACTGATGCAGCGGGTCAACGTTTCTTGAAGGCAGAACGCCTGGCCCGCGGCGGGGACCTGGGACTGGCCGGCGCCACCCACGGGCCGTTCAGAGCGTGGGTCGGCGACTGGGAGATGGTCTCCGAGGGCGAGGCGTTTTTGCCTCTGTCGTTGTCGGCGGATGCGGAAGATTTCGGGCTGCGGCTGCGTCTGTTGCCCGGCAGGGGACCGGTGCTTCAGGGGGAGCAGGGTTACAGTCGCAAGGGCCCCGGCGAGGGTAACGCGTCCCATTACTACAGCTATACCAGGCTCCCTGCGGCCGGCGAACTGCAGCTGGCCGGTGAGGTCGTGTCGGTTCAGGGCAACGCCTGGCTCGATCGCGAATGGGGCACCAGCGCCCTGGGGCCGGATGTCAGCGGGTGGGACTGGTTCTCCCTGCAGTTCGACGACGATACCGAGCTCATGTATTACCAGCTAAGGCGTGACGACGGCAGCGCAGATCCCCTGAGTTCGGGATCGATGACCGGCCCTGTCCTGACGCCCTTGCGGTCTTCCGAGGTTCGGCTGGAACCGACCCGGTTCTGGCGCAGCGATGCCACCGGGATCGAGTACCCGGTGGCCTGGCGGATGGAGATACCTTCCCGGAATCTGGTCCTGGACGTGGACGCCGTTCTCGATCAGCAGGAGATGGACGTGTCGGTGAATTACTGGGAGGGAGCCGTTGTCGTTTCGGGCACCCGCGACGGGCGGCCGTTGCGGGGAAGGGGCTATCTCGAAATGACCGGATACGACCGGAACGGACTCAGTCCATGACCAGAACGGCAGCGCCGCTCAGGCGGCCATGGCGAAGGTCCTCAAGCGCCTCATTGGCCCGGTCCAGGGGGTAAGGGACGGTGTGGGTCCTGACCGGAATCTTCGGGGCCAGCGCCAGAAATTCCCGGGCGTCACGCCGGGTGAGGTTGGCTACCGACCGGACGATTCTTTCCCCCCAGAGGATGCTGTAGGGGAAGGACGGAATATCCGACATGTGGATTCCGCCGCAGACCACGACGCCCCCCCTGCGGACTGCCCGGAGCGCCCGGGGAACAAGGTCTCCCACGGGCGCAAAAATGATGGCGGCATCCAGTTCCGACGGCGGCGCCTCTTCCGAGCTGCCCGCCCAGACGGCCCCCAGGTCCCTGGCAAATTCCTGCGCGCCGGTATCGCCGGCACGTGTGAAGGCATAGATTTCCCGGCTCTGCCAGACGGCGACCTGCGCTACGATATGAGCCGCGGCGCCAAAACCGTAGATTCCCAGGCGCCGTGCTTCGCCGGCCATCACCAGCGATCGGTAGCCGATCAGCCCCGCGCAAAGCAGGGGCGCCGCCTCCACGTCAGAGTACCCGGGGTCGATCCGGAAACAGTATCGGTGATCTGCCAGGGTCTGTTCGGCAAAACCGCCGTCGATCTGGTAGCCGGTGAAGCGCGCCTGCCCGCAAAGATTCTCCTGACCACCGGCGCAGTAGTCGCAGCGCCCGCAGGTATGGCCGAGCCAGGGCACGCCGACCCGGTCTCCCGGCTGGAAGTCCGTGTCAGAGCCCGCCGAGATGACCTCGCCGACAATCTCGTGCCCGGGGATGATGGGAGTGGGAACGTCCGGCAGGTCTCGGTCCACCACATGGAGGTCAGTGCGGCACACTGCGCACGCCCTTACCCTGATCAGGACCTGTTCGGGTCCGGGGCTGGGGGTCGGTCGCTCGACCAGCTCCAGCTGAGGGCCCGGCCCCCTGAGTACCATCGCCTTCATTCGTTTCCTCGGCCTTTGCTAGAAGTCTAGACGGACCGGGAGCAGGCTGAGAAGGCTGCGCGCGTCAGGTAAACAGAACGGCCAGCGGTGTCTCGCCCCGCTGCTGTTCCACCAGGATTTTCAGATAGGCGTCCCCGCTAAGCGGATCGCCGAACAAATGGCCCTGCCCGTATGCGCAGGCCTGATCACGCAGGAACGTCAGCTGCTCTTCGGTCTCGACCCCTTCTGCCACCACGTCCATGCCCATGCTTTGGCCCATGTTGATAATGGTGGTGATAAGCGCCGCGCTGTCCGTGGAGCGGGTCGCGTTGCGGACGAAGGACTGGTCGATTTTCAGCGTGCCTATGGGGAAGTTCTGTAGAGAGCTCAGCGACGAATAGCCGGTTCCGAAGTCGTCGATACAAAGATGCAGGCCCAGCTGATACAGGCGATCGAGAAGCTTCAGGGTCCGCTCACCGTCACGCATCAGCGTGGACTCCGTGATCTCCAGTTCCAGGCAGGACGGTGTCAGGTTGTGGTTCTCGAAAATGCGCTCGACGCGGGACACGAAGTCTTTCTGCCGGAGTTGCTGAAGGGACAGGTTCACGGCGACGCGGCCGGGCCACGCAAGCCTTGTCTGCCAATTGGCGTAATCGCGGCACACCTGGTCCAGGACCCATGCGCCGATTTCGAAAATAAGACCGCTGTCTTCGGCCAGCGGGATAAACACCGATGGCGGAACCTCGCCTCTTTTCGGATGCCGCCACCGCAGCAGTGCCTCTGCGCCGGCCACTCGGCCGTTGGTCAGGTCCACCTTGGGCTGATAGAGCACCTGCAGTTCACCCCGCAGCATCGCGTGACGAAGCTCGTTCTTCAGCACCAGGCGATCGACCGCGTCCGCGTTCATCCGCGGTGCGTAGAAGCCGTAGGTATTACCGCCGTTCTCCTTGGCGTGATACATGGCCGCGTCGGCGTTGCGGATCAGATCGACCACGTTGTCGGCATCGTCCGGGCAAAGCGCGATACCAAGACTCGCGGTCACGAACAGTTCGCGGCGCTCGACATAGAACTCCTTGGCGATCCGGTCGAGAATCATCCTGGCAGTCGCTGCCAGGGCAGGGTGCAGATCCTCGCCCGAGGGCAGTGCGTCCAGCAGTATGGCGAACTCGTCGCCGGCGAGCCGGCCGACAAGCGTCCCGGGGTCAAGAGCGTCCACCAGCCGGCGAGCGGTGATTTCCAGGCTGCGATCGCCCACCGGATGACCGAAGGTATCGTTGACGTCCTTGAACCGGTCCAGATCCACGTAGAGCAGCGCCACGCGAAGGCCGTTTTTCGACGCCCTTGCAATGGCCTGTTGCAGCTTGTGCTGAAACTGGATCCGGTTGGCCACCCTGGTCAGAGGATCGAATCGCGTGAGGTACCGGACCCGCCGCCGCGTCCTCGATTCGTCGGTGATATCACGAAGCACCAGCACGTATCCGGCACTGTTGCTGCCGGTGCCCTGCAGCGCTCCGCTCTTGAACGCGACTTCCAGCCGGTTGCCGCCCCGGGAGGCAATTTCCAGTTCGCCGTTTTGCCGAAGGCGACCCTCATTGTCCATAAATCCCGGGCTCCCCTCGGGCACCAGGACGTTGAGCGAATGGCCGGACAGCTGTCCCTGGCGATAGTCGAGCAGCTTCAGTGCCTCGTTGTTGGCACTGAGGATCGTCATCTCGTTGGAGAGGAAAAGCACGCCGTCGTGCACGTTGTCCAGCAGCTGTTCCAGGAAGGAGCGTGACACGGTCGCCGGCGAGCTCGGCGGTCGTTCCGGCGGTTTTGGCTCTCCGTCGCCGGTCGAATCGCTGCCGGACTCTTCCGCTGATAATTCGTGATCGACGGTTTCCGGAAAGCGCCTGTCAAGAAAGACAAAAACGATCAGCCCCGCGACCAGACCGATCGCCATCAGCAAAGCGGCCACGCCCGCAACGCTTGTCTGCTGTGCTCCCCGGAGGTCGTGGACTACCAGATACAAAAGCGAGGGCGCCAGCGCGATCAGAATCGACAGCGCCGTCAAAGCGATCCGGTTTCTGGAACGCACTCCACCCATAGTCGCAGCAGCCAGTTTGTTGTAGTTATAGCCAGCAGGTCGGCATCCGCCGCCGCAGACAGCGTGTCCCTACGCCGCAAGCCGGTCGCCGGTGAAGGACCGCCCACCGGAAAAGAAAAGCACAAACTTGCCTCCGGTACCAGCCTGATTTCTGCATAATCCTCGCAATTTGTCTGGTACACCCCCCGAAGAAGCCCTCCGAGGAGAAATTTCATGAGCCCTTCAGCATTGGCGCTGACAGGTTTTGCCGCCTGGACGCTGTTCCTTGTTCTGATGATCGGTCTATACCGCGCAGGCCTCGTTCTGACAGGCAGGCGCGCCCCCAACCAGTTTGATCCCGGCGGTGCCGATGTGGGCGAGTTTTCGCGGCGCCTGTGCCGCGCTCATGCGAACTGCTACGAGAACCTGCCGATCTTCGGCGGCCTCATCGCCGTGGCGCTGGCGACGGGGCAGCAACATCTGACGGATGGCCTGGCCCTGTGGTTTCTGGCCGCAAGAATCGGTCAGTCGATTGTTCACCTGGTCTCGACGAGCAACGGGGCCGTCAATGTCCGGTTCGCTCTATACCTGAGCCAGTGGTTGATCATGGGACTGATGGCAGTTCGTCTTTTAACCGCCTGATCCATCACTGTCCTGGCTTCAGTCCCGGTGCCGTTTCTCCTCGAAACGGTGCGGTTGCGCGCCCCCCGTCATATGGATTTCACCCTCGATCACGGCGCCTTCGCCGATGGCGATCCGTGCCGCGCTCACGCTTCCGAAGATTCGTGCAGGCGGTCGAATCTCGACCCTGTCCGTGGCGATGATGTCGCCTTCCACGGTCCCCGCAATCACCAGGTCGATGCCACGCAGGGAGCCGACCCAGGTGGCGCCCTCGGCCAGGGTCACCGAACACTCGAGCCCGGATTCACCCCGGATGATGCCCATGACGAGCAGGTGACTGTCTCCGAGTATTTCGCCTCGAAATTCCGTACCCCGACCCACGATAGTGGCGGGCTCGCCCATGGCATCGGCGAGACGTCGTTTTTTTCTGTCGGCCAATTGTCGGACCTCCGCGGAGAGATACCCGGCCATTGTAGGTGATTGGAGTTGCGCCAGTTCGCCAGCGGAACCGGCTGAAGCCGCCAGCGGTCTGATCAAGAGGTTAGTGGGCCGGGACCGTCGCCCTGACGCCACCCCGGGGATCGAATCTGCAGAGCGTCCTGATGGCGGGTAAGCCGCCGTGAGTGCTGGTAGAATTCGCGACTTTTCACCAACCACGCGGGTTTCGAAATGGTGAGATTCTGGATCATTGCGGGTGTGACGCTGATCGCGGCCTGCGGTACCGCAGACAAAGCGGTGAACACGGGCCGTGACGCGGTCGGCGCGGAATCGGTGGCGGCGGCCGAAACGGAGACGCCCCAGAAGTCAGGCATCTACCTCGAGCATATCGACCACGAAACTCGTCCGCAGGACAATTTTTTCCTGTACACGAACGGCGCATGGCTTGAGCGGAGCGAGATACCGGCCGATGAAATCGCCTACGGTGCGTCCGTCGAGGTCCGCGAACGAAACCAGGAGCGCCTGAAAATTGTCCTGGAAGAGGCCTCGCTTGCGAACGCTGCGCCCGGATCCGACCTCCAGAAGATCGGTGACTTCTATACCAGCTACATGAACGAGGCCCGGGCCAATGAGCTGGGTCTGAGCCCCCTTGAGGCGGAACTGGCGCTGATCTCGTCTGCGCAGGGTCATTCCGACCTGGCGAGGCTTTTCGGCCGGAATATGTGGCTTCAGCTCGGAGTGCCGTTCGATTATTACGTGGATCGTGATCGCGGCGACACCAGTCGTCACCTGTTTTATTTATGGCAGGCCGGCCTCGGCATGCCGGACCGGGACTACTACCTGAAAGACGAACAGAAGTATGTCGACATGCGTGCCGCCTACGTGGATTACGCAGAGCGCCTGCTGAGCCTGGCGGGCTACCCGGACGCTCGCGTCGCCGCCGAGGAGATTCTCGCGCTGGAAACCCGGATGGCGGAGATCCACTGGGAGCGGGTCAGGCTCAGGGACAGGATCGCGACCTACAACCCGACACCGGCTGGGGATCTCGGGGAGTTGGCGCCCGGGCTCGACTGGGCTGTCTACCTGGAGTCCGCCGGGCTCGGATCAACCGCAGAGATCAATGTCAGCACGCCGAGTTTCTTTACGGACTTCGGCCAGCTCATGGGCGAGGTGCCGATAGAGCACTGGAAATCCTACCTCACCTTCCATCTCATCGACGGGTTTGCCTACCAGCTGAGCCAGCCGTTTTTCGATGCGCGATTCGAATTCCGGGGACGCGTCCTGCGCGGCCAGGAGCAACCGCGGCCCAGGTGGGAGTATGCCCTGGGTAACGCCAACAACCTGCTGCAGGATGCCGTGGGCAAGATCTACGTGGAGAGATTCTTTCCGCCTGAAGCCGCCGGGCGCATGGACGAGATGGTGGATAACCTGCGTCTCGCCTTCAGT
>JASFOT010000127.1:0-6544 GCA_050116375.1 Gammaproteobacteria bacterium
GTCCCTCCTGCGCAGGTTGCCGTCGAACGAATCGCCGAGGCCGTAGATCACCGTCGGGTCCGTTTGCAGCCGCATGCCCCGCTGCAGCCGTCGCACAAAGACACCGGCAATGCGGGACCTCTCGGCCGCAAGACCGGTCTCTTTCTCGACGATGGATGCCAGAATCAGGACCTCGTAGGGCGACTCCAGCGGCAGGCCTTGCTCTCGCTCCTCCCAGGTCAGGGCCAGCGTTTCTTTCATTGCCCGGGCCGCCATTTCCATCAGTGCGAGGTCAGTCGTGTCACGCGGGAAGAGATAGGTGTCCGGAAGCAGCCAGCCTTCCGGCGATTCCGTCTCCAGTCCCAAGACTCTGGCGATCTCGTTGTCCGTCATCTGGTCGCTTGTAACGGTGACGGCCTCGTGCTGCCGGATGGCGTCCACGGCCTGCCGGAAGGTCCAGCCTTCCACAAGAGTCACGCTGTGGAGCAATACCCGTCCGGAGACGAACTGTTCGAAGAGACCCGCCGGCGTCTGGCCCGGTTCGATTCTGTATTCCCCCGCCTTGATACGATCCGCGGCCGCTTCCCAGCGCCCGTAAAGGGCAAAAAGTCTCGGGTGAGTGATCAGACCCCGCTCCTCCAGGTCCGCCGCCACCCGGTTGAGCGCCGTCCCCGCCGGGATCTTGTAAATGACAGGCTCCGTTATTGGCAGGGGCTGGTCCAGGTACCTGACGGCGAAGTAGAACGCGGCCGCTGCCGATAACGGTACAACGACGAGCACAGCGATCGCGATTTTCTTCAGGGCGCCCAGGCTTCCACTCCCAGTTCAGCGACAGACTGCATCAGCTTTTCGGTCACGGGACCGCGGGTTCGCCGCCAGTTTAGCGAGGGGATCTGCGTGACCGGGAGTACACCGAGCACGGAATTCGTCAGGAGGATCTCACTCGCGCCGCGAAGCTCATCCAGGCTGACGGCCTCCTCCCTGCATTCCAGGTCCGCCTGGAGCGCCATTTTCCTGACCAGGGCTCGCATCACTCCGGCGACTCCCGACATTTCGACCGGCGGCGTCACTAGCCGGTCCCCGTTCACGATGAACAGGTTGCATCGGGTTCCTTCGATCACCAGATCGTTTTCATCCAGCATCAGCCCTTCCGCGTCGTCCGCTTCCAGTTCAGCACTGGCCAGCACCTGCTCCAGGCGACCCAGATGCTTGAGACCCGCCGTGGCCATGCTTCTGCCGATTCGCGTCTGGCAGATTCTTACCCTCACGCCTTCCCGGTACCAGTGGCGGGGCGCGTCAGGCAATTCGTGGACGCTCACCAGAACTCTCGGACCGGGGGATTCGGGGGGGCGATACCCGCGCCCTCCGCCGCCGCGTGTCACAAGCAGCTTGACGACGCCGTCGTCGAGACCGGTTGCGGCGGCGGCGGCCGCTGCCCGCAGCGTCTCGGGGTCCGGGATCGGAATCCGGATTCGGTGGCAGCCGTCGATGAGCCGCTGAAGATGACCATCCAGCAGGGGAATTTGACCGGCCGTGGTCCGCATGGTTTCGAAGAGTCCGTCCCCGT
The DNA here is from genome assembly GCA_050116375.1 of Gammaproteobacteria bacterium. Classification (GTDB taxonomy): domain Bacteria; phylum Pseudomonadota; class Gammaproteobacteria; order Steroidobacterales; family XN24; genus JAHEFR01. The sequence continues at coordinate 1,547 of JASFOT010000127.1, forward strand.
AATTCAGGCCCCGGTCATCCAGCGGCACAAAAGCTTCCCCGACTCGCGCATTGCCTGTCATCAGGATCCACCGGTCAGCGCAAGGGCAAGGCCGCGGGCCTTGGCCCGGGTCTCTTCCACTTCTGCCTCGGCATCCGAGTCGGCGACGATACCGCCGCCGGCACGGAAGCTGATTTCAGCGCCATCGACCTGCAATGTCCTGATAAGGATGTTGGCATCCAGACTGCCGTCCCGGTTCAGGTACCCGAAGGACCCGGTATAGGCGGACCTGGGGTCCGGCTCCAGTTCATCGATGATTTCCATGCATCGTACCTTGGGGCATCCGGTAATGGTTCCCCCGGGAAAGACGGCACGCAGGGCGTCTCCCGGGAGCACGTCCGGCCGCAGCCGACCGCGCACATTCGATACGATGTGATGAACGTGAGCATAACTCTCGACGACCATCAGCTCGTTCACCTCGACGGTACCGGGTCGGCAGACCCGTCCCAGGTCATTGCGCTCCAGATCGATCAGCATGACGTGTTCGGCTCTTTCCTTGGGATGGCCGATCAATTCCGAAGACAACGCTCTGTCGGACCGGCGATCGGCTCCCCGTGGGCGGGTACCCGCAATGGGCCGGGTCTGGGCCATGTCGCCCCTGACCTGCAGCAAACGTTCCGGGGATGAACTCAGGACTCCGTGTTCTCCCCAGCGCATGATGCCGGCGAATGGCCCCGGATTGCTGGCCCTGAGACGCCGATAGATATCGGCCTGTTCGACACCCGCCTGCAGACGGCCACGCCAGCGCCGGGACAGGTTCGCCTGGAAGATATCACCGTCACGGATATACGCCTTGGTGCGGCGCACAGCCTCCAGGTAGCGGGCCGGGTCCTCCTCGGCCAGTTCACCACGCAGTAACGGTCCCGACCGGTTTTCGCCGGCCTGGCGACCTGCGATACGGGAGACATCCCCGGACATCGTCTTCAGATGTTCTTCGCGGCCGGGTTCAGCCATGAGCCAGGCCGTGTGCGACTGATGATCCGCCACAAGCGCGGCGTGGACCCGGCTGGCCAGCGCCACGGGGAGCCCGGGATCGGCCTCGAGTCTCAGAGTAGGCTCGATCTGGCCGGCCAGTTCATAGCCGAGAAAAATGAACCAGCCGCCCCGGAATGGTCGATCGGATACGGCAAGCTCCCGGTGCTCGTGCTGCCACCAGCCATTCAGCGCCGACAGGAAGTCCTGACTGCCCGAGGCTCCCGGACCGGCAAGCCTGCCCTGATGGTCGAGAGTAAGGGCCATCTCCGGGAAAGCGAAAAGAATATCGTAGCGTCCCTGGGGCGTGCCGGCCGCAGCGCTCTCCAGAAGAAAGGGATAGCTTGCCGGGTCCTGCTGGTGCAGCCGAAAGGCCAGGTCTGGCGCGTAAGGAACCGGCTTGATGATCTCTTGGGCAGCTTGGCCTGGCATCCGCTGGATCGGCGGTGACGGCAATCAGTCGAAGGCTCTGAAAACCAGCGTTCCGTTGGTCCCGCCGAAGCCGAAGGAGTTGGACAGGGCCACGCGAAGTTTCATCTCACGGGCCTCGTTGGGAACGAAATCCAGGTTGCACTCCGGGTCCGGCGTCTCGTAATTGATCGTCGGGGGTGCCACGTTATTACGTATGGCGAGGATAGAGAATATGGCCTCTACCGCGCCCGCCGCGCCCATGAGATGGCCGGTGGTGGACTTGGTGGAACTCACCGCGAGGCCGTCTGCCTGATCGCCGAAAGCCCCCCGGATCGCTATTGTTTCCGCCTTGTCTCCCAGAGGCGTGGATGTGCCATGAGCATTCACGTAGTCCACGTCCGCCGGCGAAATCCCGGCGTCACGCATGGCATTTTCCATGCACAGCTTTGCCCCGGCCCCGGTCTCCAGCGGCGCCGTGATGTGATGGGCATCGCCGCTCATGCCGAAACCAATCAGCTCGGCGTAAATCGGGGCGCCCCTTGCCCTGGCGTGCTCCAGTTCCTCCACGACCAGGGCGCCGGCACCGTCACTCAGCACAAAACCGTCCCGGTCACGATCGAAGGGTCGGCTGGCGCTCCGGGGATCGTCGTTGCGGGTGGACAGGGCCTTGGCGGAGCAGAATCCCCCGAGACCCAGGGCTGTCGTGGCCATCTCGGCACCGCCGGCCACCATAAGGTCCGCATCGCCGTAGGCTATACAGCGGGCCGCGATTCCGATGTTATGGGTCGCCGTGGTGCAGGCCGTGACCAGCGATAGATTCGGGCCCTGTATGCCATAGGCGATGGACACATGGCCCGCTACCATGTTGATGATGCTGCCGGGGATAAAAAATGGCGATATTCGCCGGGGCAGGCGTCCGGACTCGAGATACTTGGTGCAGTTGACCTCTATGGTCTCGATTCCCCCGATGCCTGAACCAAAAGCGACCCCGATGCGGGACGAATTCCGGTCCGTGACCTCGATGCCCGAGTCAGCGATGGCCTGCTTGCATGCGGCGATGCCGTAATGCATGAAAGCATCCATCTTCCGCGCGTCCTTGGCCGGGATGAACTCGCTCGCATCGAAGTTCCGGATCTCGCCGGCTATGCGAGTGGAGAAATCGCTGCAGTCGAACCGGGTGATGGCGCCGATACCGCTCTTGCCCTCGAGAACACTGTTCCACGCGGCTTCCACGGTGTTTCCCACCGGCGAGATGATTCCGAGCCCCGTTACTACGACCCGACGTTGTGACAAGCTATTACCTCCGGAGATTCCAGAGCGGGCGGCCGGGCCCCGACTCCCGACCGGGCACCAGCAGGAAATGCGCCGAAATCAGCTGTCGCTGGAGCGCTCCTTGATGTAATCGATGGCCTGCTGCACCGTGGTGATCTTTTCGGCTTCCTCATCCGGGATTTCACACTCGAAAGCCTCTTCCAGAGCCATCACGAGTTCCACTGTATCGAGGGAGTCAGCCCCCAGATCATCGACGAAAGATGCCTCGGCGGTAACTTCTTCTTCTTTTACCCCCAGCTGTTCCGCAACGATGTTTTTGACCTGTTCTTCGATGCTACTCATTGCTTGTCTGTCCTCAGGAAGCGAAGTTCGTGGACGGCACGCCCCGAAGTGCCGGGCCGAACCGAGGCCGGTATTGTATTGAATAACACCCGGTCAATCTATAACGGCGCCCTGCCGATGGCGGCCGGCAGGCCTGCGATCCGGAGCCGAGCGACCCCGCGTCAGTCCATATACATTCCGCCATTGACGTTCAGCGTCTCCCCCGTGATGTAACCGGCGGCGGGCGACGCGAGAAACGCCACGGCCGCTGCTATGTCTTTCGGACTGCCGAGGCGCGCGAGCGGAATCTGGCTCGCCAGGGCCGCGCGCTGATTCTCGTCCAGGTCCCGGGTCATATCCGTCTCGACGAATCCCGGGGCCACCGTGTTGACGGTGATATTCCGTGAACCGACCTCTTTCGCCAGCGCTTTCGTGAAACCCACCATGCCGGCCTTCGACGCGCAGTAGTTCCCCTGTCCGGCGTTGCCCATCTGACCGACCACCGAACCGATATTGATGATTCGCCCCGTCCGCGCCTTCATCATGCCGCGAAGACAGGCACGGCTGGTCCGATAGACGGCTGTCAGATTGGTCTCAAGAACCTGATCCCATTCATCCGATTTCATCCGCAGCAACAGATTGTCCCGGGTAATACCCGCGTTGTTCACGAGGATGGTGACCGCACCCTCGCTGGCCGCGATGTCCTTCACGAGGGCCTCCACAGCATCAGCGTCGCCCACATCCAGAACCGCTCCGCGCCCACCGCTGTCCGACAGATAATCGCTGATGACCCGGGCGCCCTCCTCCGTCGTGGCTGTGCCCACGACCCGGGCTCCGTGCTGCGCCAGGCTCAGGGCGATGGCTTTACCGATTCCCCGCGAGGCGCCGGTCACCAGGGCGACCTGGTCGGTGAGATCTGTTTCCGTCATCAATCTTTCTCCGTGAGTAACTCGGAACGGGCCGCACGCATGGTGACAGGATCATGACAGGCGGCGGCGCCGAGTCCACGATCGATCCGCCGCATCAGGCCGGTCAGCACCTTGCCCGGGCCCATCTCGACAAAACAGGAAGCCCCTCTGTCGGCCATGGACCGGATGCAATCGGACCAGAGGACAGGTCGGGAGAGCTGCGCGACAAGAGCGGCGCGCACCTCAGTGTCCGGGGCGTGCGCCTGCGCATCCACGTTGTGGAAAACGGGAATCTCGCCGCTGCGGATCTCGATGTCGGGCAGCCAGCGAGCCAGTTCCTCGGCAGCGGCATTCATCAGCTGGCAATGGGAGGGAATTGAAACGTCCAGCACCACGGCCCGGCGCGCTCCATGCGCGGCAGCAATATCCACTGCTCGCGCCACCGCCTCGGCATGGCCGGCGATCACGACCTGTCCCGGGCAGTTGTAGTTTGCCGGCGCGACAATCTGGCCATCGGCAGCCTCCTCGCACGCCGCCCTTACGCGCTCGTCTTCCAGCCCCAGGATAGCCGCCATGGCCCCTTGTCCCAGCGGCACAGCGCGCTGCATGGCAGCGCCACGGTCGCGAACCAGGCCCACCGCCGTCTCGAAGTCCAGCCGACCGGCACAAACCAGGGCGGTGTACTCGCCGAGACTGTGCCCCGCCATGGCAATGGGAAGTGGACCTCCCTCGCTGCGCCATACCCGGTAAATCGCCACCCCCGTGGTCAGCAGCGCCGGTTGCGTATGTTCCGTCTGCCCCAGCGTTTCCTCAGGTCCCTCCTGGGTCAGCTTCCAGAGGTCGTAACCGAGGATTTCCGACGCCTGCCCGAAGGTCTCCTGAACCAGGGGACTTTCGCTGGCGAGTTCGGCGAGCATTCCCACCGACTGCGAGCCCTGGCCGGGGAAGATGATCGAAAAATCCATAATTCGGTTTCCGCTGTTTTTCGCTGCCACGTTGCGGCGGCAGAATTATAGCGGGTCGCTCCTCGCGTGCCTGCGGGTCACCAGGAAAGCAGACAGCGCTCCCCCGACGG
>JASFOT010000128.1:0-6511 GCA_050116375.1 Gammaproteobacteria bacterium
CCGGTTGGCGTCAAAGTCGCGCCTCGATGGCGTCGAACAGAAGCCCGGCGATGTTATCTCCGAAGAAGCGCTCGAGTTCCCGGATTCCCGTCGGGCTGGTCACGTTGATCTCCGTGAGGTAATCGCCGATGACGTCAAGACCGGCGAAGATGATTCCTTTTTCCCTGAGAACCGGTCCGACCCGCTCGCAGATCCAGCGGTCTCTGGCGGTAAGTTCGCGCCCCTCCGCCCGCGCGCCCACCGCCAGGTTGCCCCGGTTATCCCCGGGAGCGGGAATTCGTGCCAGCGCGTGGGGATAGGGCTGGCCATCGATGAGGAGGATCCGCTTATCGCCTCCCTCGCTGATTTCCTTGATGTACTGCTGGGCCATCGCGAAACGTTCGCCGGATTCGGTGATGGTCTCGAAGATTACGTTGCTGTTGGGGTCGCCGGCGTGAACGACGAAAATCGAGCGCCCGCCCATGCCGTCCAGGGGTTTGACCACGATGGAACCCAGATCGGCAAGAAAGGCCCTCATTTCCTCCATGGAGCGCGTGATCAGCGTCGGGGGGCAGCACTCGGCGAACCACATCGTATAGGCTTTTTCGCTCACATCCCTCAGGCTGTTGCTGCGGTTTACCACCAGGCAGCCCGCCTCCTCAGCCCGTCCGAGCAGGTAGGTCGTATAGATATATTCCATGTCGAAAGGCGGATCCTTCCGCATCAGGACGACGTCAAGATCACCTGCGGGCTCCGGAACGGCCTCGTCCAGATCGAACCAGTCGGTCTTGTCGTCGCGCACGGTGAGCCCCCGGGTCCGGGCTCGGAGATGACCATCGCGAACCCAGAGATCGGCCTGTTCCATGTATCTGATTTCCCAGCCCCGTGCCTGGGCTTCCAGCAGCATCGCGAGGGTACTGTCCTTGACGGGCTTGATGGAGCTTATGGGATCCATGACGACGCCCAGGCGTCGGTTTTGCTGATTCATCTGGGGAAAATCTCCTGACGAGGTTCCGCGCCCGGGTCCTGAAATTCGGGCATTCGTAATATAGCAGCATGCGGCTGCCGGCCATGTCTCTCCCTGTCGGGCGATCCCGCGTGGCGACCACCGCTTCAATATGTTAAAAGGCGTGTCCAATGCAGGGAGTTGCCGGGCGGCTGCTGCGGCCACCGCGATGCGGGCGTTGGCCGGCTCCGCGGGACCTGGCTGCCGGCGCCGAGGAGAACAGTGTGGAGAGGGTGAATCCGAAGGATCTGCGCGGTCTGAAAGTCCTCGTCATCGACGACAGCAAAACCATCAGGCGGACGGCCGAGACACTACTCTCCCGCGAAGGCTGCGAAGTGTTTACGGCGATGGATGGCTTCGACGCCCTGTCAAAGATTGCCGATCATCACCCGGACGTGATTTTCGTCGACATCATGATGCCCCGGCTGGACGGGTATCAGACTTGTGCGCTGATCAAGCACAACAAGGTATTCCGGGCCACGCCGGTGATCATGCTGTCGAGCAAGGACGGCCTGTTCGACCGTGCCCGGGGCCGGATCGTAGGTTCGGAGCACTATTTGACCAAACCCTTCACCAAAGATGAGCTCATCAATGCGATTCGCGGCCAGCTTTGCGCTTGAGCCCGGCGCGCAATCCCGACGAGGAGGATAAGGACCATGTCTCTTGTTCTGGTCGTTGACGACTCGCCCACGGAGGTGCATCTGCTCCGCCAGTATCTGGAGCGGCATGGTTACGAGACCGAGGCTGCCGAGGACGGCCAGGAGGCCGTGACCAAAGTCCGCGAGCTCCAACCCGATCTGGTACTGATGGATGTGGTCATGCCGGGAATGAACGGTTTCCAGGCGACACGCGAGCTTTCCAGGGATCCCCGAACCGCCCGCATCCCGGTCCTGATGGTGACCACGAAAGGAGACGAGACGGACCGTATCTGGGGAATGCGGCAGGGCGCGGCTGATTATCTGGTGAAACCGATTACCGAGGCCCAGCTCGTGGAACGGGTCAAGGCGGTCCTGGAGGGATGATGCAGGACGCGCCCACGACAATTGGCTCGCGCGCACCATTCCGGAGGTGCCCCGCGTGAACCAGACGGTGGCCCTGAAGGAACTGACGGGCAGCCCCTTCGATCTGCTGGCGGAGATGGAGCGTCGGGGGCGCCGGGCCGCGGCCGACAGCCTTGGCCAGGCGGAAAACGAGTGGGTCGGGCTGGCGTTCCGTCTTGGCGAGGAAACATTCGTTTCGTCCCGTGACGAAGTGCGCGAAGTCCTCGTGTACCCGGAACACAAGTCGCGGGTTCCGGGCGCGAAGGGCTGGATGACGGGTCTGGCGAACGTCCGGGGACAGCTGTTGCCCGTCATTGACCTGAAGGCATTTCTGGGCGGCGCGGTCAGCCGCCCGGGCCGAGAGACGCGGTTGATCGTGGTGAACCACCGCGACGTGCCCGCGGGACTTGTGGTCGACGAAGTGATTGGATTCAGGCGCTTTCCGAAGAGCCAGAGAGTTGCGGAAGCCCCTGACGCGCTGTTGCGCTGCGAGCGCTATCTGAAGGGGGCGTTTCGCCACGATTCGGAAACTCTTCCCGTTTTCGATCTGACCGGGCTCGTGGAAAGTCCGCAATTTCTGAAGGCGGGGGATCTGCCGACCTAGGTCGGTGTTTGGGGATTTAGGTAACAAGCATGGATGAGAAGAAAACAGGAGCCAGGTGGCATCCGTTTATCGGGACGATGACGGTCGTGCTCCTGGTGCTCGCCGCAGCCAGTCTCTTCTACGCTTTCCAGGGCGCCGCCAGGACCGCCGCGATGGAAGAGCAGAGAAATAATTTCAGGCTGGCCGTGTCGGACATGGCGACGTCGGCCCTCGCTGCCGCTGGTGGTCAGGCCGCCGCCTTCGACGTGCTCGGCAGTTCCACCGACGCCGCGGCCAAGGCCCTTGATTCGCTGCCGGCGGACGACCGGCCGGCCGCCTATCCCGGTCTTGCCGCCGCAGCCGAGGAGGTGACCGGGAACCGGCAGTATGTGATGGCCGCGTGGGCAGCGGCCGCCGATGCCGGTACGGCCGTCTCGACCATCGAGGGAAGTCTCACGCCACTCGCCGATGCAGTCCCGCCGGAATCCATTGAGATCGTGAAGGAGATCGACAGTCTGGCTCTGCGGGTATCCTCGGGAGTGCAGTCCATGGCGGCCGGCGCCGGCAATCCGGATGTCCTGAGTCGTCTGGCTGGAGACGACGAGCTTCGTCTGGGAAGGATTGTCCTGGGTCTGGCTGGTGAGGACGCAACCCTGGGCCTGATCCCGGTCACCGGGGACGAAAACGCGGCTTCACTGAAGGAGCTTGTCGCGGGTTACCGGAAGCTCAGCGATGCGTTGATCGCGGCCGTCGCGGCTGCAGAAAGAACCGCTGCGGCTCACCGGTCGGCCTCGCAGGTCGTGGTCCGGGCCGGCGAAGCAGAAAAACAGATGGAAACGGTGGGGCCGGTATTGCCCGGCGGACTGTCGATCGGGCCGCTGCGGCTGACGGATCCGAGGCTGGGCCTCGGGCTCCTGGGGGCCGCCCTGTTGCTGGCACTGGTCGGAGCCGCCATGAGTTTCTCCGGGGAAGACACCCGAAGGGCGGCGGAGCGGCAGGCCCGACAGAACGAGCGCAATCAGGCGGCGATTCTCAGGCTCCTGGATGAACTGGGCAGCCTGGCCGATGGCGATCTGACGGTCCAGGCCACCGTCACGGAAGACATCACGGGGGCAATTGCCGACTCCATCAATTACGCAATCGAGGCGTTGCGGGAACTGGTGACCACAATCAACGACACGGCGATCAAGATCGACGGCGCGGCGCGGCAGACACAGGCAACCTCCGGGCACCTGGCCCAGGCGAGCGAAACCCAGTCCAAGCAGGTGTCAGACGCCACGGAATCCATTGCCCGGATGGCCGCGTCCGTGGAGGCGGTGTCCGGAGATGCCGAGCGGTCCGCCGACGTGGCCCGCCATTCCGTGGACGTGGCCCATAAAGGCGGCGAAGCGGTGCGCCGGACCATCGAGGGGATGAACGCGATCCGCGAGACGATCCAGGAGACGTCGAAGAGAATCAAGAGACTGGGCGAAAGCTCACAGGAGATCGGCAACATCGTCGAGCTGATCAACGATATCGCCGAGCAGACCAACATCCTGGCGCTCAATGCCTCCATCCAGGCGTCAATGGCCGGCGAGGCGGGCCGGGGATTCGCTGTCGTGGCCGATGAGGTTCAGCGTCTCGCCGAGCGGTCCACCAACGCCACCCGCCAGATCGAGGTGCTGGTCAAGACCATTCAGTCGGATACCAACGAGGCGGTGGTTTCGATGGAGCGCAGTACCACCGACGTGGTAGGCGGCGCGCTTCTCGCAGAGAACGCCGGTGCCGCCCTGGAGGAGATCGAAAGCGTCTCTAACCAGATTGCCAACCTCGTTCAGAATATCTCGGGTACGTCCCGGGAACAGGCGGTGGCGGCTGCCGACATTACGCGCAACATGGGCGTCCTGCGCGAGGTGAGCTCGCAGACCGCAGAGGCAACCGGCGCGACCTCCGAATCCATCGGCAAGCTCGCAGATCTCGCCACCCAGCTGCGCAATTCCGTCGCCGGCTTCCGGCTGCCCGAGACTTCCGGCGGGTCGGTGGAACATGAATTCCCGGAGAGTTTCAGGGACGCCGGCGAGCCGAAAGCGGCCGATGCCTGAACTCCCCATCAGAACCCCGGCAGTTTCCCGCACTGACGCATGAGCGAAGCCGTATCACAGACCCTCGTCTGGGTTAACGAAGAACTGGCCACCACCCTGCAGGAGGCCCGGCAGGCGCTGGAGGACTTCATCGAGCGGCCGGAAATCAGTAATTCCCTGTCCAGATGCGCCGACCGTCTGCACGAAGCCCACGGTGCGCTGAAACTGACCGAGGTGGAGGGAGGCGCCCTGCTGGCCGATGAAATGGAGCAGGTGGCGCACTTCCTTCTGAAGAATCCCACCGATTCCCGTCGTCGAACGGAGGGCCTCGACGCCCTGACCCGCTCGATGGTCCAGCTGCCGGCCTACATGGAGCGGGTGATCAGCGGCGGAGCGGATATCCCGCTGGTGCTTCTGCCCCTGCTGAACGATCTGCGCGCGGTCAGGGGCCAGCCTCTGCTGTCCGAGAACACCCTGTTGCTGCTCAACCTGCCGACGGACAGGTCGATCGCCGCGGCCCGGACCCGTCAGCAGCCGGAAACCGATGAGAGCATACGGCAGCTGGGACGCCGTCTCCGGGCCCGTTACCAGTCGGCCCTTCTCGGCTGGATCCGGGGCCAAAACCCCGACAGCAGCCTGGCAGCGATGGCGGACGTGATGGATTCGCTCGAGAAGGCGGCGACGGAGGACCGGAGCTATCAGCTCTGGTGGGTCACCGCTGGGGTCATCGAGGCGCTTCGTCAGGAAGGGCTGGAAAGCAGCGCATCGGTCAAGCGTTTGCTGGGGCAGGTGGACCTGCAGATCCGGCGCCTGGTGGACGAGGGTGAGAGGGTCATCGAGGCCGATCCGCCTTTCGAGCTGATCAACAGCCTGCTTTTCTACGTGGCTCGCACCACTTCGAGGGGGCGTCGTGTCTCGGAAATACGCAAGGCTTTCAGTCTGGCCGATCTCATGCCGCAGCAGCATGAGCTGGCCGAGGCCAGGGACAGTCTGTCGGCGCCCAGCATCAAGCTCATGCAGACCGTGGGTGCGGCGATCCGGGAGGATCTCACAAGGGTCAAGGACGTTCTGGATATTTTTGTTCGCACCGGCCTGAACCGGGTCGAGGAACTCACGGGCCAGCTCGACCTGCTCAGGAAAATCGGTGACACGCTTGGAGTGCTGGGGGTGCCGGCGCTCAAGGACGCGGTCCTGTCGCAGGAAGCGTTACTGCGTGATATCGCGGAGGGACGGGCGCAGCCCGACGAAGAGACTCTTCTGGGGATCGCGGCGATCCTGATCGAGGTGGAATCCAATCTGGACGGACAGCTGGTCAGCCTGGTGGTGGAAAACGAGAGCGCCGCGGGCGATACCGAGGACCTGGCGGAAATCGAGGCCCACAGGGATTTCGAGGCGGTCACTTCAGCGGTCCTGCGTGAATGCATCGCCAACCTGGAGCGGGTGAAAGACGCGATCGTGCTGGCGCTGGAGGCTCCGCTGGAGCCAAGGGTACTGGACGAGGTGCCCTATCTCCTGAAGGGGATTACCGCCGGGCTTTTGATGCTGGATCGGAGCCGGGCGGTTTCGTCGGTGGAGAGGATCGGCAGCCAGATCCGGCGCTGGCTGTCCATAGGAGATGCGGTGCCCAGCATGGAGGCGCTTGATCGGCTCGCGGACGCTATCGCCAGCATCGAGTACTACATGGAGACCATTCAGGGCGGCCGAAGCGATCCAATGTACATGCTGGACAATGCTGAGACCTGCCTGGCCGCCCTCGACGCCATTCCGCGGGAGCCGGTTCTGCCGCCCGCCGGCGGCCCGGCCCGGGGCGCGGAGACCGTCAGCCTCGAATCCCTCGCGCGAG
>JASFOT010000129.1:0-6498 GCA_050116375.1 Gammaproteobacteria bacterium
ATGGCCCTGGGGATGGGCTTACCGGCCTCTGCTCCGGGTAGGATCCGTGGTGACCCGCGTTTACGGAGATCATCCCTATGCCGTCGGTCTGGCCCGGCTTGCCGGAATTGAGGTCCTGGAGCCTTTTGAGGTTGAAAAAGAAATGAGCAGCGCCGCTGTCGTGATACCGGCAGGCCGCCATGGTTCAGATCCCGAGTGGCTCGAACGGACGTGGTGCCGGCCCCTCCTGAAGTCCCTGGCGCGCGGCAGGATCAGCGGCGTGCGCATCGTCACCGAGGCCGGCCGGGTTTTTGAAATCGATGCCAGGGATCGACGCAAATTCTGGCGCGGATCCCGGAGAGGCTCCGGATGACGCCGATTCGAATCCGCCGGCGCCAGGTCCCGGGGGAAATTTCCATTTCCGGGCTGGAACCGCTTCTGGCCCGGATTTATGCGTCCCGGGGTATTGCGTCTCGCGATCAGCTTGATCTGGATCTCAGGCGCATGCTGCCGGTGGGGCAGCTCCAGGGTAATGCCGAGGCTGTCGAACTATTGCTGGCCCACCGCGATACGGGCGGGCGGGTCCTGGTGGTGGGGGACTTCGACGCGGACGGCGCGACGAGCACGGCTCTGGTATGTCGAGCGCTGGCGGGCATGGGGTTCCCGGACGTGGATTTTCTGGTGCCGAACCGATTCGAGTTCGGTTATGGGCTCAGTCGGCCGCTGGTCGAAGTGGCATCCCGATCCTCGCCGGCCCTGATCATCACGGTGGACAACGGTATCTCCAGCGTGGGCGGGGTGGCTGCAGCCAGGCAGATGGGTATCGACGTGATCGTTACCGATCATCACCTGCCGCCAGAAATCCTGCCAGACGCCAACGCCATCGTGAATCCGAACCTGGAAACGGAATCCTTTCCCAGCAAGAACCTGGCCGGTGTAGGCGTGGCTTTTTACCTGATGGCGGGTCTTGCGCATCGCCTCCTGCCGCCGCCGGCAGCCCGAAAACTCATGGCCGGACTGCTGGACCTGGTCGCCCTGGGCACGGTGGCGGACGTGGTGCCGCTGGACCGGAATAATCGTGTACTGGTAGAGCAGGGCTTGCGCCGGATCCGGGCCGGTCAGTGCGTGCCAGGAATCACGGCCCTGATGCAGGAGGGCAACCGGGACCCCGGCCGGGCCGTCGCTTCGGATCTCGGGTTCTGCGTTGCCCCCCGCCTCAACGCGGCCGGACGGCTGGACGACATCTCCGTAGGCATTCGCTGTCTGCTCACGGAAAGCCTGGCGGAGGCAAAGGCGCTGGCGGCGACTCTCGGGCAGCTGAACGAGGAGCGGCGGAGCATCGAGATAACGATGCAGCGCGAGGCCATGTCGGCCGTCGATGCCCTGGCGCTGGAAGATACCGGCCGGTTGCCGGGTGTGCTCTGCCTGTTCGACGGCAGCTGGCATCAGGGGGTCGTGGGACTGGTGGCGAGCCGGGTGAAGGACCGGGTTCACCGTCCGGTGGTGGCGTTCGCCGCCGATGGCGAAGCCCAGCTCAAGGGCTCGGCCCGGTCGATTCCCGGCCTGCACATCCGGGACGCCCTGGCGGAGGTCGATGCCCGCCACCCGGGTCTGATCGAGCGATTCGGAGGCCATGCCATGGCTGCCGGACTGAGTCTCGAGAAAAGGCGACTGGATGAATTTTCCCGGGCAATGCGACGAGTGGTGGAATCCCATCTGGATCCGGCAACCCTCACTCGCGAGATCCTGACTGACGGAGCCCTGGCGGACGAGCATCTCGATCTGCAAACCGCGGAAACGCTGCGGGTGGCGGGGCCGTGGGGTCAGGGTTTTCCGGCGCCGTTGTTCGACGACCAATTCCAGGTCCGCGATATCCGTACCATGCAGGAGCGTCATCTGCGCATGAGGGTCCGGCGCATCGAAGGCAGCCGGGAGATTGACGCAGTGGCTTTCAACCAGGCAAGCCGACTCGAAGGCCGCCGTCCGGAGCGGCTGAGACTCGTATATCGGCTCGACGTGAATGACTACCGCGGCGTCCGCAGCCCGCAGCTTTTCGTGGAGCATCTCCTTCCGATCTGACGAAGGTCTAAAGAGGCCGGCCCGCGTGATAAAATTGCAGGCTTTCCGCGACCAGGCGTGCTACCCGATGGAAACCACCCAGCTCAGACAACAACTCAAAGACATGAGGTCCCGCGCCGGCGACCTGAGGGGGTATCTTTGACTACGACAGCCAGAAGGAGCAGCTCGAGGAGACGCTGAGAGAACTCGAGGACCCGAACGTATGGAATGATCCGGAGCGGGCCCAGGAGCTCGGCCGGCGAAAAGCGAGGCTCGAGTCGGTGGTTACGGAGCTGGACTCCCTGGCCCGGGGTATCCAGGAATCCTCCGAGCTGCTGGAAATGGCGGACGAGGAGCAGGATGCGGCGACTCTCGACGAGATAGCCTCGGATACGGCGAGACTGGAGCAGGATCTGGAACGCCTGGAATTTCGCCGCATGTTCTCCGGAGAAATGGATGAGGCCAATGCGTTCCTGGACATACAGTCCGGCTCCGGAGGCACCGAAGCCCAGGACTGGGCGGAGATGCTTCTGAGGATGTATCTGCGCTGGGCCGAGGGCCACGGTTTCGACACCGAGATTATCGAAGCCTCGGCCGGGGAGGTGGCAGGGATCAAGAGCGCCACGGTGCGTGTCGAGGGCGACTATGCCTACGGGTGGCTCCGCACAGAGACCGGTGTCCACCGGCTGGTAAGAAAGTCGCCGTTCGATTCGGGCAACCGTCGGCATACTTCATTTGCTGCCGTTTTCGTATCGCCGGAGATCGAGGATGAAGTCGACGTGGAGGTCAACCCGGCAGACCTGCGGATTGACGTTTACCGCGCCAGTGGTGCCGGCGGGCAGCACGTCAACCGCACCGAGTCGGCGGTCCGGATCACGCACGAGCCCAGCGGTATTGTGGTGCAGTGTCAGAACGATCGCTCCCAGCACAAGAACAAGGCGACGGCGATGAAACAGCTGAGAGCCAAGCTCTATGAACTTGAAATGATGAAAAGACGGGCCGAGGCTCAGGCGGTGGAGGAAACCAAGGCGGATATCGGTTGGGGAAGCCAGATTCGCTCCTATGTGCTGGATCAGTCGCGCATCAAGGATCTGCGCACCGGCGTGGAGATCGGCAACACCCAGGCGGTGCTCGACGGCGACCTGGACCCGTTTATCGAGGCCAGCCTTAAACAGGGCCTGTAAATCAGAAGGAATCCCTATGGCAAAGGAAGAGGAAAATCCCCTTGTCGCGGAACGCCGGCGAAAGCTGGACGCCCTGCGTGCTGAGGGACAGGCTTTTCCGAACGATTTCCGCAAGAACGCCCAGGCCGACGAGCTGCATGGTGCGTTCGGTGACTGGGATCCGGAGCGATTCGAGACGGAGGAAGTCAGGGTCGCGGTGGCGGGCCGGATCATGGCCAAAAGGGTGATGGGCAAGGCGAGTTTCGTTCGGCTTCAGGACATGACCGGCTCCATCCAGCTTTTTCTGTCCCGGGACGAGCTGCCGCAGGGGATCTACCAGCAGTTCAAGAGCTGGGATATCGGCGACATCGTCGGCGCCGAAGGCACCATGTTCAAGACCCGGACCGGGGAGTTGTCGGTGCGGGCGGACAAGCTTCTGTTGTTGACCAAATCACTGCGCCCGCTGCCGGAGAAATATCACGGTCTGTCTGATACCGAAACCCGGTATCGGCAGCGGTACGTGGACCTGATCATGAACGAGGACAGCCGTCGTGTCTTCGAGATGAGGACGCGCATGATACGGTTCATGCGGGACTATCTGGACGCCCGGGGTTTCCGCGAGGTCGAGACCCCCATGATGCAGATTCTTCCCGGAGGCGCCAACGCCAGGCCCTTCGTAACCCATCACAATGCGCTTCACCTGGACATGTATCTACGGGTGGCGCCGGAGCTGTTCCTGAAGCGGCTGGTGGTCGGCGGCCTGGAGAGGGTGTACGAGATCAATCGCAATTTCCGGAACGAGGGCCTTTCCACCCGTCACAATCCCGAATTCACGATGCTGGAGCTCTACCATGCCTATGCGGATTACCGGGACATGATGGCTCTCACCGAGCAAATGATCAGGATGATGGCGGAGAGCCTGCTGGATACCGCGGAACTTAACTTTCAGGACGAAACGCTTGATCTTGGACCGAAGTTTGAAGTCCTGACCATGGAAGAGGCGATCGTGCGCCACGATCCGGAAGTGAACGCGGCGCTGCTGCGCGATCCGGAATATCTCCGTGAATGTTTGCGCGCCATGGACATTGATCCCGACAAGGACGACGGCGCGGGCGCATTGCAGACGAGCCTTTTCGAGCATGTGGCCGAACCAAATCTCAGGCAGCCCACTTTCGTGACCGCTTTCCCGGCCGAGGTCTCGCCCCTGGCCAGGCAGAACGACGATGACCCGTTCATTACCGACCGTTTCGAGCTGTTCCTGGCCGGCCGGGAGATCGCCAACGGATTTTCGGAACTGAACGACCCGGAGGAACAGGCGGCGAGATTCAGCGCCCAGGCGGAGCGCAAGAGCCAGGGTGACGAAGAAGCCATGTTCTTCGATGCGGACTACATTCGGGCCCTGGAGTACGGGATGCCTCCCACCGGCGGACTGGGCGTCGGCGTGGACCGCCTGGTGATGCTGTTCACCGATTCCCCTTCAATCCGCGACGTACTGCTGTTTCCGCACCTGCGACCCGAGGATCCGGCGGACTCCGGACAATCGGTATCGGATTAATCGGCCAGAACGGAAGGGTCCGGCAAAGGCTCCAGGGAGTGCCCTCCGGACTGCAGAACGCCTTCGAATCCATCCTTGATCACGGCCAGGACCAGGGCGTGGTCGGACTGTTCAGCGACACGGGCCACTTCGCCCACTTTCGTGTCGTCGAGATGGACGGCATCGCCGGGCCGCGGGCCTCGCCCGGCGGAGCGGAAAAGGTGGGCGTGTCGCTTGACCCGGCCCAGGTGATGGGCCCGGGCGATCACTTCCTGACCCACATAGCAGCCCTTGGTGAAACTGACCGCCCCCAGGCGATCGAGCCAGAGCATCTGCGCGACGAAGTGGCTCGACGTCTCCGGATAGACCTCGGGCAGACCGCAGCGAGTTTCCATCGCCGACCACTCCTCCTGCGTTCCCGACGCGGAATCAACTGCTCCGCGTTGCGCGCTCAGCCACAGGTCTGCGTCACCCGGCAGCATCAGGCAGGCCCCGTCCGGCGCCGGGTTCGGCGGCCGTCCTGTGTGACCGTAGATCCGCCAGTGCACCGGGGCGCTGATCGAGGCACGGGAACGCAGTAGAAACATGCGCAGGCGCTTCACGACCGGGTCCAGCAGGGTGGCGGGAACGGCCGCGACAATCCCCTCGGCAACGCGAAACAGGCGCAGAATGGCGATCACGCGGCCCTGTGGATCGTTGAACGTGGAAAGCTGGCCGCCGCCGGCAGGCAGATTTTGCAGGTCACTGCTGAGCTGGCCCTGCAGGAATGTGCCGGCATCGTCGCCGTCTACCTGGAAACAGGCGTAATCGCCTAGATCGAAATTTCGCAGAGAAGTGTCGGTCATGATGTTCGCGCGTCAGGAGTCCATAGCTTACCGGGCGCCGACGATTGTATGACCGGGAACGGCGAGGGGCCATCTCCCGGTATGGAGGTCGTGGTCCGGCTCTGGCAAAATTGCGGTGATGAACAAGAAACACGAACCCAGGGACGCCGAATCCGGGTCCGACAGGTCAGCGAAGAAAAAACCAGAGGACCCCAGGCCCAGGGAAATAGGCGGTCGCAAGGGTCCTGATCCCACCCGATATGGTGACTGGGAGAAGAACGGTCGCTGCATCGATTTCTAGGTCCGAAGCTTTCAGTCACCGCGGTTCCCCGGGATGTCGTGGGACCCGTCGGCTCTGGCTTGGGAGGAAATAACTCATGGCCGCAGGCAATCGGCCCTTGTCACCGCATCTGCAGATCTACAAACCGCAGATAACGTCCGTTCTGTCAATTCTCCACCGGATCTCCGGGGTCATTCTTTCCGTCGGGATTCTCGTGCTCGTTTACTGGCTGGCAGCAGCGGCGGGCGGGGCGGAGAGTTACGACACCGCGACGGCCGTTCTGGGATCCCTGTTCGGCCGCGTGCTGCTGTTCGGCTGGACTCTGGCTTTTTTCTACCATTTGCTGAACGGGATCCGGCACATCGTCTGGGATACCGGTCACGGGTTCGAAATTTCCCAGGTGGAACGCTCAGGCTGGATGGTCGTCATACTGGCCGGGTTGCTCACCCTCGTTTTCTGGGTCGTCGTTCTGGCGGGAGGTGGCGGATGAGCCTGAGAAGTCCCCTCTCGCGGGTTATGGGGCTGGGCGCCGCCGGCGATGGACCGGCCCACTGGTGGGCGCAGCGGGTCAGCGCGATCGGCCTGGTGCTCCTCGGTATCTGGTTTGCCGTCTCCCTGCTCGGTCTGGACCTGGGCGATCGCAGTCAGGTGGTCGAGTGG
>JASFOT010000130.1:0-6476 GCA_050116375.1 Gammaproteobacteria bacterium
AGTCGGGCGCCCCGGAAAATAGCTCGCCTTCCCACCAGACCGAGCCGGCCTCGAGGGCCTCCCGCTCGGTGTCCGACATGGAGGGAAGCATCCGGCGATATACGCTGAGCAGGGGCCGCGTGATCCGGTTCCGTCGAAAATCAGGCAGGTTCAGCGCGACCATGACGCCGAACGCGGCCCAGAGGATCAGGGCCCAGAGCGCCGCGGGGTCTCCTATGACGGTGTAGGCGGCCAGCGCGATGCCGGTCGCGATCGTGGCGCTGGCCAGCGGAACCCTGCGATAGGCGAGCGTAAGGCCGCCTGCGACGAACAAAAGAAACCAGAATAACGATGACACGGGACGAACCTCCTGACGGCCATGGCCTGAGCCGCCTTTTCGTTGCAGTGCGCAATTAATGACTATACATGAGGAATGCTGTACTGCGCCAAAAGTTCCCCGGGGCATCGCCCGGACGCACGTAACCAATTGAATTAAAACAGGCGCGCCGGGGCGCGCCTGGTCTGATGAATGGGTTCCGGCGACCCTACAGAAGGTCCTCGACGCCTGCCCGTTCCTCCCGGAGTTCCGCATCCGTAGCGTCCATCCGTGCCCGGCTGAAATCGTCTATATCGAGCCCCTGCACGATCTCGTATTTCCCGCCGGAGCACCGCACCGGGAAGGAATAAACGACGCCTTCCGAGATCCCGTAGCTGCCGTCGGAAGGGATGCCCATGCTGACCCAGTCGTCCGCAGGGGTGCCCTTGACCCAGTCGCGGACATGGTCGATGGCCGACGAGGCGGCCGAGGCAGCGGACGAGGCGCCCCTGGCCTTGATAATCGCCGCTCCCCTCTGCTGCACGGTGGGGATAAAGTCGTTTTCGACCCACGGCCGGTCGACCAGTTCGGTGGCCGCGCGACCGGCCACCAGAGTGTGACTGATATCGGGATACTGAGTGGCCGAGTGATTGCCCCATATGGTCATCCGCCGGATCTCCGCGACCTTTGCATCGGTTTTTGCGGCGAGCTGGCTGATGGCCCGATTGTGATCCAGCCGGGTCATGGCGGTGAAATTGGCCGCCGGCAGATCCGGGGCGTTGGAAAGAGCGATGAGGGCATTGGTGTTGGCGGGGTTGCCCACCACCAGTACCTTCACGTCCCGGCTCGCGTTGTCGTTCAGGGCCTTGCCCTGTACGGAGAATATCTTGGCATTCTCCAGCAGGAGGTCCTTTCGCTCCATTCCCGGACCCCTCGGTTTCGCCCCCACCAGCAGGGCGTAATCCGTGTCCTTGAAAGCGACGTTCGGATCGTCGGTGGCCACCACATCCAGGAGGGTCTCGAAGGCGCAGTCCCGAAGCTCCATTTCCACTCCCTTGAGGGCGCCCAGCGCGGGGGGTATTTCCAGCAGCTGAAGAACCACAGGCTGATCGGTTCCCAGCATCTGTCCTGAAGCGATGCGGAAAGCGAGCTGATAGCCGATCTGGCCAGCCGCACCCGTGATCGTGACTCTGGCGGGGGTGTTCATGTGGCGTGTCCTCTTTTTTTTATCCATGTGCCGGGCAGCGAGCCGGTAATAACGGATCGTGCCCCGGGAGAAACCCGAATTTTAGCAGTGCCTGAAATTCGGGACATCCATGATTCGTCGATGACCTCGCCCGAAGGGCTTGCAATATGGAATTTTGGTGTTATAGTTAACTACAACACCACGTCACCAATGATTGTCGGAACGAAGTGGATGGAGGAATGGCCATGTGGACCGATCGCTTGAGAATAAAAAGGGGCCTGACCTTGATGTGGCTAGCGCTGGCCGCGGCCCTCATGCTGACCGCCCGCCTCACCGCGGGTGCCGCTCCGATGCCGGCGACTTCCGGCGAAGCTCCGGCGGCCCCGGCGGTGTATGCCATGGGCGAAGCTGATGCGAGGGGCGATTCGGGCTGAGTCCTTCCGGGGCGAAGTCCGAGAGACACGACATGGATCCGAACTGGAACGACAGCCAGCCAATTTACAGGCAGCTCAGGGACCGGGTGGTCGAGATGATCCTGGAAGGGATCCTGGGCGATGGCGACGCGTTGCCTTCGGTAAGAAGTGTCGCCGCCGAGTACCGTCTCAATCCCCTGACGGTTCTAAAGGGTTACCAGGAACTCGTGGACGAGGGACTGGTGGAAAAACGCAGGGGCCGCGGGATGTTCATCATGGAGGGAGCGA
The DNA here is from genome assembly GCA_050116375.1 of Gammaproteobacteria bacterium. GTDB lineage: Bacteria > Pseudomonadota > Gammaproteobacteria > Steroidobacterales > XN24 > JAHEFR01. The sequence goes on from JASFOT010000130.1 coordinate 2,183, forward strand.
AAAAGGCGCTCCTGGCAGGCGAGAGGGAACTTTTTCTGAACGAGCAGTGGCCGTCCGTGGTGGCGACGATCCGGCGGCTGGGGCTGAACCTGGACGATCTCGTGGAGATTGCGCGGTCGGAACTCGAGGAAACAGAAGGAGATGAACGGTGACAACACTCGTGAAAGCGTCCGGGCTTTCCAAGAGCTATGGCACCGTGAAGGCGCTGGACCAGGCCAGTTTCGAAATCCACCAGGGACGGATAGTGGGCCTGATCGGGCCCAACGGCGCCGGAAAGACCACCGCCCTCAAGGCTGTTCTCGGACTGACCTCCTTCGAGGGAAAGCTGGAAGTCCTCGGGCTTGACCCGCGCCGCGAACGCCACCGGGTCATGCAGGACGTTTGTTTCATCGCCGATGTCGCTGTCCTGCCCAAGTGGCTCCGGGTGCGAAAAGCGCTGGATCTGGTCGACAGACTGCATCCCAGGTTCGAGCGCAGCCGGGCAGAGGATTTTCTCTCTCGCACGACCGTACGGATGGACAGCAAGATCGGCCAGCTGTCGAAAGGCATGGTGACCCAGCTGCATCTGGCTCTGGTGATGGCCATTGAAGCACGCCTGCTGGTGCTGGATGAGCCCACCCTGGGCCTCGACATTCTTTTCCGGAAAGAGTTTTACAAGACACTCCTGAACGACTACTTCGACGAAAACCGGACCATCCTCGTCACCACCCATCAGGTCGAGGAAATCGAGAACATCCTCACCGACGTCATCTTTATTGATCGCGGGCGGCTTGTTCTGGACGAGAGCATGGACAGCATTGCGGACCGATTTGCAGAGGTGTCCGTCAAGCCCGATCGGGCGGAGGCCGCCCGGCAGCTCGGTCCCCTGAGCGAGCAGGAGATGTTCGGCCGCCGCGTCTTCCTTTTCGAGAACGGCAACGCCGAGCAGCTCCGGGATCTCGGTGAAATGCGCACCCCCGGGATAGCCGACCTTTTCGTTGCAAAGATCAAGGAGCGCTCGGCATGAGCACGATCATCGCCCTTGTTCGGCGCGAGTTGTGGGAGCATCGGGCCATCGTTTTTGCGCCGGCCATCTTCGGTGCATTGTTCGTGCTCGTGAATCTCCTCGCCGCCGTGGGCATCGTCAAGATTCAGATAGAGGCCGGCGATGTGGATCTGGCCGGCGTAGTTGGCAGCCTGGATGCACTGAAGGCCGGCGCACTGGTCCAGCTCGGTCTCGCGCTCGTGGCCGTGTGGCTCAACATCGTTATGGTGCTGGTCACGCTGTTCTACCTGCTCGACTGTCTCTACGCCGAGCGCAAGGATCGCAGCATACTTTTCTGGAAATCCCTGCCGTTGTCAGACGCTTCCGTGGTGGCCTCCAAACTCTGCACCGCCGCCCTGGCGATTCCCCTCGTAACGCTCGTGGTATTTGTCGCCGCCGGCCTGTGCATGTATCTGATTACCGGGACCGCCATCCAGTTCGCCGGCAGCAGCCTCGTGCTGAGCGCCGGCCCGCTGGCGTTCGCCGAAACGGTGGCATTTCATCTCTACGCGCTTGCGGTCCAGTCGCTGTGGTACCTGCCGCTGTTCTGCTGGCTGCTGCTGGTGTCCGCGTGGTCCCGACGGGCCGTGCTGCTCTGGGCGCTGCTGCCGCCGATCGCGGTCATTGTCGTCGAACAGATTGCCCTGGGCACGAAGCATTTTGCGACGTTGCTGCAGGAGCGTCTGATCGGAGTCTATCCGCTGGCGTTCACGGATGATCCCGCGCGACAGCAGCTCGTTTGGCGCTACGAGGACGAGCATGCGGATGTGGATCTCCAGTTCTCGGAGGGCCTGCTGGAACTCGTCGATCCCGGGAGAATTCTGGGAAGTCCCGGGCTTTGGGGAGGAATCCTCGTCGCCGCCCTGTTTTTTGCCGCGGCGGTGTGGACCCGGCGGTATCGGGACGACACCTGACGTCTTTTCCTGAAGGTAGCCTTAAATGAAAACCGGTTCGCGAATTCTTGTTCTGTCATTTCTGCTGGCGTTTCTGTCCGGATGCGTGATCGTCGTGGACGAGGGAGAGGGCGATGTGGATGCGTCCTGGGCCACCAGCTACTCCACTACCGAAGCGGACGAGGAGCTGGCGCGGCGGGTCGGTGATGCCATCGAGGATGATCCTCGCCTCCGCAACGAGGACCTGCGGGTCGCCGTCCGAAGGGGCGTTGTCACCCTAAGAGGAGAGGTGACAGATCTTCAGGTTCTGGAACGTGCGGTGAACGCCGCCGCAGCCGTGGACGGCACTCGTCGGGTCGTTTCCAAGCTGGAAGTCGAGTTGCCGGCCGGCTAGAGCGGTCGGATCGGCGCGTGCGTCCCCGAGGCTGATCCGCTATAAATCTCCCCCAGCCGGCCCGGCTCCGCGCGCCGGTTAACGCGGAGAATGCTCGAGTGATGAGACTTTCCCTCCAGGCCGCCATGATGCAGGCAGCGATCGCTTTTATGATCGTTGCATCGGCGGGCTTCGCCCAGGAAGCGCCCGTCCAGCCGCCGTCCCAGGCAGAGGTGATCCTATCCGGCGTCTCGCCTGAACGATTCAATCCCACTTACGGCACAGCTTTTTTCCGTGCCTCCGGCGCCTACTTTCCCGCGGATCCAAGGGATGTGGCGGTATTGATCGGAGACCGCCAGCTGCCCGCCGGCAACCTCTCGGTCACCAGGCGAATCGTTGCCGCAAATTACGTGATGCCCGCCGGTCCAAACGTCATGACGCTGCGGGCCTGGGATAACTCCGGTCAGGTCCTCACCCGCGAGACACGGCTCTGGGCCGGTAACCTCACGCTTGAGGTTGCGGTCGTCGATGGTCTGGGCAATCCCGTCGGGGAAGGCGAATTGACCGCGCGTCTGGCCGCCGATCCAGCCGTCAGCGCCACCGCGGCCGTGCAAGAGGGTCGGGCGGAGGTGGTCAATCTCCCCGATGAAGACATCCTGCTGGAGGTGAGTCATCCCGATGGCCGGCGCGGGACCGCCACCGCAAGAGCATCGGAACGCAGAGCCAGCGTCGTCCTTCGCTAGGCTGTGTCATCGGCGCCGCCAGCCGGTGGGCGGGAAGGTATTCCGAATTTCCTCAGGTAGTTGCGGAACTGGTGGTAGGTAAGCCCGATGGCCGCCGCCGCCCGCCCCTGGTGGTAGCCGTGTTCCCGTAAAGATCGGGCAACGATGCGGCGTTCCAGATCCTCCACGTAGGCCCGCATATCCTCCGGCAATGGCGGATCGGCGTTGTCGCGGGAAGACGGTCGATTGTCCGGTTCCCCGACCCGGTAGGGCGAGGCGAAGGGGTCGAAGTCGATAGCCGCGACCGGCTCGTCGGAGGGCTCGGCGCGGTAGACCGACCGCTCCACCGCGTTTTTCAGTTCCCGGACATTTCCCGGCCACCGGTACTCGAGCATCTGGGATTCGGCGGTGCGGGAGAAACCCGGGAAGAATGGACGCTTCAGTTCGCTGGTGAAGTTGAGGGCGAAAAACTCGGCGAGCAGCAGAATATCTTCCTTGCGTGACCTCAGCGGCGGTACGGTGATGACGTCGAAGGCCAGTCGATCCAGCAGATCCGCCCGAAATTTCCCTCTCCGCGCGAGTTCCGGCAGGTCCTGATTCGTGGCCCCGACGATCCGCGCGTCGGTGTGCAGGGTTTCCGAGCCGCCGACCCGCTCGAACTCGCCATATTCGATCACGCGGAGAATTTTTTCCTGCATGCGAGGGGGCACGGTCGCCAGCTCGTCGAGCAGCAGCGTGCCGCCCTCCGCCCGCTCGAATCGTCCGGTATGACGACGCGTGGCCCCGGTGAAGGCGCCGGCCTCGTGACCGAACAGCTCGGATTCCAGCAGGCTCTCCGTCAGAGCGGCGCAATTCACCTTGATCAGAGGCTGGTCCCAGCGGGGCGAAAGGTAGTGCAATCGCGACGCGACAAGCTCTTTTCCCGTCCCGCGCTCCCCGATTACCAGGGCAGGCTTGGCCAGCGCGGCCGCCTGGGAGACGTGTTCCATCATCTCAAGGAAAGGCTGCGACTCTCCGATGATGGAGGTGTTCTCGGGACGGGGATCACTCACAGATTTAGCTAAAGATTAGTTAAAAACACCAGTTAATTTAGCATAAATAGCCAATATTGCTTTTCCGATTCGGCAAGTGCCAAAGACAATCCTAAACAATTCAGGTGCTTATGTTGAATTCGCGTTTTGGCATGAATTCTGCGTCATAGAGGGCAGGCAGGATCGACAGGACAGGAGAAGCCGAATGGGCATTTTTTCCAGGTTCACGGATATCGTGAATGCGAATATCA
>JASFOT010000131.1:0-6462 GCA_050116375.1 Gammaproteobacteria bacterium
ATGGCCATGGCGTCGATCCTGGGTGCCCTGGGCTTGATGCAGTCGGTGCCGGTGCTCGGCGGTCCGGAGCCCTCGGCCGGCAGCCTGCTGGTCGCCTCCCGGGATCTCGATGATCCCAACTTCCGTCGTACCGTCATTCTGCTCACAAGCTACGGTCCGGACGGGGCCATGGGCCTCGTGATCAACAGGCCGGCAGCCATCCTGCCGGAGCAGGTGCTGCCGGAGATTGCCGGGCTCTCCGGCTACGACGGTCCGCTGTTTTTCGGGGGGCCGGTCCAGGTCCAGAGTATCCTTTTTCTCGTGCGCGCCAGCGATCCGCCGGAGCCGAGCCGGCATATGGTTGGCGACATTTATTTGTCCGGCAGTCGCACGCTGCTGGATTCCCTGACGCAGGGATCCGCCCATGCCGGGCATCTCAGGATTTTCGCCGGCTACGCCGGCTGGGCGCCGGGGCAACTGGATCACGAGATCCGTCGCGGTGGCTGGCACGTCACTGAAGCCACCGAGGACATCGTGTTCTGCGACGATCCGGAGACGGTCTGGAAACAAGTCCTGCCGCTGCCGAAACCGGTGATCGCGGGTCTGGGCGCCCCGTGACTTCCGCGGCGCGCGGTCCCCTGAACCGGCCGATGCCTTGCCCGGAACCGTGCCAGTCCTGACAAGAGAGTGAACCCGGGAAGGCGGTGAGCCGGGGCGAGCTGCGTCCGGCGCCGTCCCGCCGGTCCGGTCCGACTTGTCCGGCGTTGCGAGACTGATATTCTGCGGAGGCCTCGTGAGGACCCAAGGGGAACCCATGGCGGATCGCGGAGTGTCTCGCCGACAGTTGCTTCTCGCAACAGGCCTCATGGCTCTGGCAGCCCTGGGGCCCGGTCCCTCGTTGGCAGGCGAGGCCATGATTGCGGTGGCGTCCAATTTCGACAGGACGGCCCGGGAGCTCGAGGCCCGATTCGAAGAGACCGGAATCCACTCCATCACCATCGTCAGTGGCTCCACGGGCAAACTCTATGCGCAGATTGTCAATGGTGCGCCCTTCGACGCTTTCCTCTCGGCCGATGCTCTTCGTCCATCGCTGCTGGAAGCGGAGGACAGGGCCGTGGAGGGCTCACGGTTTACCTATGCTCTGGGGCGACTTTGTCTCTGGAGTCCGGATCCGCGAAGAGTTGCGATGGACGGAATACAGACGCTTCGGGCAGGGGATTTTCGCCGACTTGCCGTGGCCAATCCGCGGCTCGCGCCCTATGGCGCGGCGGCCCTGGATACCCTTCGCGCTTACGCGCTGGATGAAACTCTGGCCGATCGACTGGTGATGGGCGAAAACGTAGGCCAGGCTTACTCCATGGTGGCCACGGGCAACGCCGAGCTCGGATTCGTGGCGCTGGCGCAGGTGCTGACCCTGCACGAGGCAGCAGCCGGCAGCCGATGGGATGTGCCCGCTGATCTCCACGACCCGATCAGGCAGGATGCCGTGCTGCTTCGTCACGGAGAGTCCAATACCGCGGCGGCCGGATTCCTCCGTTTCATCAGGAGCCCGGAGGGCCGCAGGCTCATCCAGTCCTTCGGGTACGAGGTCGAGTGAGGTGCCGGATCTCGGACCTCTCTGGCTGACCATGAAGCTGGCCGCGGTGACGACGGTCATCCTGCTCCTTATCGGGACACCCCTGGCTGTATGGCTGGCATTCACGCGCTCCAGGGCCAAGCCCGTCATAGAGGCAGTGACCGCTCTGCCGCTGGTTCTGCCACCCACCGTTCTCGGTTTCTACCTTCTCGTGACCCTCGGGCCCGCGTCGCCCCTGGGCGCGTTCTGGGTGCGCGTGACCGGCGAGTCGCTCACGTTCTCGTTCTCCGGGCTGGTCGTTGCCTCGGTCATCTACTCTCTGCCGTTTGCCGTGCAACCGCTTCAGAATGCGTTCGAGACCGTGGGCCCTGGGCCGGTGGAGGCCGCCGCCACACTACGCGCCGGCCCGCTGGATGCCTTTTTTTCCGTCCTTTCCCCGCTATGCAAACGAGGCTACCTGACGGCTGCGGTCCTGGCTTTTGCCCACACGATCGGAGAGTTCGGCGTCGTGCTGATGGTCGGCGGCAACATCCCCGGCGAGACCCGGGTGATTTCCATCGCGATTTACGAGCATGTGGAGACCCTCAGCTACCGGGAGGCGCATGTATTGTCTCTGGTGCTGCTGGTGTTCTGTTTCGCGGTGTTGCTGGTCGTCTTTGCCGTCAACCGGCGAGGGGGCAGCCGTGTCGGTTAATCTGGCGCCTACGCTGTCCGTGACTACCCGGATCGGTTTCAGGAATTTTTCGCTGGATTTTTCCCATGTCTTCCGCATGACTGGCGTGACGGCCCTCTTCGGCCCCAGCGGCGCCGGAAAGAGCACGCTGCTTCGTATCCTGGCGGGTCTGGAGGACGGCGCTGCGGGGCGTATCGAGTTCGACGGCGAGGTCTGGCTGGACAGCGAGGCCGGACGTTCCGTGCCGGCGCACAGGCGGGGAGTGGGTTACGTTTTTCAGGACGCCCGACTATTCACTCATCTGGACGTGCGGCAAAACCTGCTTTTTGCCCATCGGCGCGCCAATGATTCCGGCAACGGCGCCGAGTTCACCGAAGTCGTGGAGGCGCTGGACCTGGAGCCGCTCCTGGAGCGCGAAACGGAGCGGCTGTCGGGCGGGGAGCGTCAGAGGGTCGCCATCGGCCGGGCCCTGCTCACTCGCCCGCGTCTGCTGCTGCTCGACGAGCCCCTGGCGGCCATGGATGCGGCTCGTAAGGGCGAGATTCTCCCCTACATCGAAAGACTGCATGGCGAATTCGGGATACCGGCCATCTACGTCAGCCATTCGGTGGATGAAGTTGCCCGGCTGGCTGACCGTATGGTGGTCATGACAGCCGGTCGCGTGGTCGCCTCGGGAGCCGCCGTGGAGATTCTCGAGCGGCCCGATCTGCAGGACATCACCGGGCACTTCGAGGCGGGAGCGATCATCGACGCGACGGTGATTGATCACGATTGTGACTTCCGGCTCACCCGGGTGGAGTTCTGCGGCCAGCCCATTCTCATGCCCATGGTGGATCTGCCCATTGGCGACGTGGTGCGCTTGCGGATTCGCGCGCGGGACGTGGCGCTCGCTACCCGCCGCCCGGAGTCGGTCAGCGTGCGGAACGTTATCGAGGGCGCACTTACCAAGGTCATCGAAGAGAAGGACACTGCCTTTGCCGAGGCATTCGTGGATGCGGGGGGCGGATTGCTCAGGGCCCGCATATCCCGGAAAGCGGTGGCGGATCTCGGGCTGAAGCCGGGACTCCGGGTTTTTGCGCTGGTCAAGAGCGTGAGTTTTGACCGGAGAGCGCTGTCCCGGAAAGGTCCGGCGACCCTGTGATTCGCGGAAATCGGGTCGGTTCGCCACAGGCTGTCGCGCCCTGGCGGGCCGGGGCACCGCCAGGCCATGAGGTCATGCCAGGGCCGGCGTCGTCGTCTGCTCTTCCGAAAAGGAATGCGTACTGTAGCGATGGAAACGCAGGCTCCCGGACCAGTAATCCGGCGGCAGACCCGCTTTCTGTTTGAGGGCCCGAAGAAAAGCCTGGGGTTCGGCGAGCTGGCTCCATACTTTCGGGAGAAAGGTCGCACGGCGCCAACCCTCTTCCAGGACCAGCCCGTCCGCACCCGCATGAAGCTGCGCCAGCAGGAGCTGCTCGCTTACCGCGGTAAGGGGTTCAAGATCCGACAGCACCGAGACATGGATCGTGGTGTCTCCAAGCTCTTCGGCGCGCAGCGGCGGGAAGCGCGAATCCCGAAAAGCGGCGCCGAAAGCAGCCTCGGACACCGCGGCCGCCAGTGGCCGGACCGGCTCCATTGAGCCCAGGCAGCCTCGCAGCATGTCCCTCTGCATCAGCGTCACGAAGGTGGCGCGCGGCTCCCCGAGTGCTCCCACAAGGTCGTCTGCGGCTATCGTGAGGGGCCGCTGGCTCGCCAGGCCATGGGTAATCGACTCCCGCGCAATACGCAAGAGTTGCCGTTGTGCCGCCAGGCTGATCTCAATGGAGAAGGAACGCTCCATAGCCCACTACACGCCTCTTGTCTCCAGCCGTATCGCCCGAATTTCGCAGATCTACGGCCTCTACCGACAATTCCTGACAATGCCGGGACCGCATCAGACCGTTAATGGCATAAGCTCCGCAGGCCTGTTCGCCGATGAGCGACGAGGACTTGTCGATGATCCTCCGACAGGTGTCGCTGTCCACGTCCCGGGCTTCGCCGTACGGCAGGAAATGCGACAGGTCCGAACTGACGACAATCAGTGTTTCCGGCCCGCCCCAGAGCGTGTCAATCACCGCTGCCACCAGATCCGGGTCGCAGTGGCCCACCACCAGCGGCACCAGACGGAAGTCCCCCAGCAAAACCTGCAGGAAGGGCAGCTGCACCTCCAGACTGTGTTCCCTGCTGTGAGCCGCATTGGAATGCACGACCCCGGGCAGGGAGGCGATGGTTTCGATCGCCTGCTGATCCAGGGGCACGCGACCGAGGGGAGTCGAGAAACAGTCGGCTTCCGGAATGGCCATGCCCTCCAGGTATACCGTGTGAGCCGGGCCAAGTAGCACGACCCTGGAGATCGCCCCCGCCACCGGTCCCAGCCGCCGGTACACGCTGCCGGCCACTTCTCCCGAGTAGATATATCCGGCGTGCGGAACGATAAGGGCCTTGGGAGGCGGGCCGTGTCCCTCGGCCTGTACAGGCCCCAGAAAACTCTCCAGATCCCGTCTGAGACGGCGGGGATGGTCCGGATAGAATGTTCCGGCCACGGCAGGTTCGCGCACGATCATCGCCAGATCCTCTGAGCAGATCCGCTCAGTTTCTGTACAACCCCTAGACTTTATTTAGGTCCTTATCCCGGGTTTCGCAAGCCGGGGGCTGAGAACCCGGCGCCCTGCGCCGGGCGGATCCCGTTCTCAGTTGTCCCGTGGCGGCGTGTCGGCCGCCTCTTGCCCGGCGGCGTCATGTTCCTGGAAGGCGCGGCGATAATCGTTGAGGTTCTCCTTCAGCATGCGGAGATATTCCTCTTTGAAAAACTCTATGGCCTTGGTCTGATCGTCCTCGAACTTGTCCAGAGTCTTGCAGTGAGCGGCCACGACGAAGGCATTGAAGCGGGAAGCCGCGTAGAGCAACGCCATGCCGACGTTTTCCTTCGGTGCCTTTTCGATGTGCTCGTTGGCAAGGTCTATAAAGGTATCTGCCACTCTCCGGAATTCGCGTTCGGTTGCCTCGTCGGTCATCGGTCACGGTCTCCCCTGGTTTATCGAGCTGCGAGAGACCCGGAAGAATAACGGAAACGGCGCCCCGAGCCACAATCCCGGGGGCGCGCGCCCGGCGCACCCCGGGACAGTTGCATCGCAGCATCGCTCTGCTATGGTCCCTGACATCTTCCCCGAGGCCCTGGGACTATGAATTTTTCTCAAAGCGACGAACTGGCCATGCTTGTCGAGGTGGTGCGCGATCTCCTGCGAAAGCGCGAGGACAAGCGGGAGGGATATCTGCGGGCCATTTATGAAGAGCAGGCCTTCCCGGAGGAACTCTGGGAGGACATGGGGAAGGTCGGCATCCTGGGCGCTCTGGTGCCGGAGGAATACGGCGGCACCGGCCTGGGTCTGCTGGGCATGGCAACGGCGCTGGAAGAATTCGCCAGCGAAGGCCTGGGCAACGCTTTCTGTGTTCTTACCACTATGGCCAACATGGCAATTCTTCGCGGCGGCAGCGAGGACCAGAAACGTTTCTGGCTTCCGCGAATCGCCGAGGGACGGATGAAATGCGCTTTCGCCATTACCGAGCCCGATGCCGGCACCAACTCGTTCGTCATGCGCAGCTTCGCCGCACGGGATGGCGAAACCTACAGGCTTTCGGGCAGCAAGGGGTGGATTACGGGCGCGGATGTGGCCGACCAGATCCTCGTGGTGGCCAGGACCGTTCCTTTGAAAGAGATCGGAGACCGGGGCCTGCCCCTGACCCACGGGATCGGGCTTTTTCTGATCGATGCGGACGCGCCGGGTCTGGAGAGACAGGCCATGGACACGGCCGGCATCGAGGGTTTCCGTCAGTTCATGCTTTATTTTGACAATGTGGAAGTGCCTCTGGACCGCTGTATTGGTGACGAGCACACGGGGGTTTCGGTCCTTTTCCAGGCGCTGAATCCGGAGCGCATCCTGGCGGCGGCGACCGCTGTCGGACTCAGCGAATTCGCGCTCAGGAAGGCCATCGTCCATGCTTCTGAACGACGGGTTTTCGGAGACACGCCCATCGGCGCCTACCAGGCGGTTCAGCATCCGCTGGCCCGCGTCCGGGTTGCCCAGGAGTCTACCCGCCTTCTGACACAGAAAGCGGCCTGGCTGTTCGATGAGCAAGCGTCCCCTGACGAAGTCGGCCACTACGCCAATATGGCCAAGCTGAGCGGCTCCGAACTGGCCGTGGAGGCGGTCGACGC
>JASFOT010000132.1:0-6450 GCA_050116375.1 Gammaproteobacteria bacterium
GCGGGCGCGCTCCCTGGCGCAACAGGCCCTGGCCGGCCTGCCGACGGGCGATCCGGTGGCGGAGGAGATTGCGCAAACGCTGGAGACTTTGCGAGCCAGGCCGGCACAGCCGGAGCCGACCGGCTGCCAGGCGCCCCAGCCTTAACAAGTCGTTTTGGACGATGGCCGTGAGAGAGCCGCCCGCCCGCCGTATAATGGTCCGCTGTTTTCGCTAATCCGGGATTCCACATGTCCAACGCAAAAATCATCGGCGGTTTCATCGGCGGCGCCCTGGTCGGCGCCGCCGTCATGTCAGCAGTCATGCAGCCCCAGACGCCCGGCGCCGCCGTGCAGGGCGATATCGCCCTGGAGACCCAGACCCAGAAATCCAGCTACGTCATCGGCACGGACATCGGTGGCCGGATGGCGGGGCAGGGATTTGAAATCGATCGGCCGGCACTCATTGCCGGCCTGGAAGACTCACTGACTGGCGCCGAACCCCGTCTCAGCGAGGAAGAGGCCCAGGCGGCGATCACCACCCTTATGGAGCAGCGTCAGGCCATTGCGGCAGAACAGCAGGAAAAAGCCGAGGCCGAGCGAGCGGAGGCGGCTGAAAAGAACCGGGCTGAGGGCGAGACGTTCCTGGCCGCCAACAAGGAAAAGGACGGCGTGGTCACGACGGACAGCGGCCTCCAGTACAGGGTCATCGTAGAGGGTACCGGCGAGAAGCCCACCGCCGAGGATACGGTGCGCGTTCACTATCGCGGTACGCTTATCGACGGCACGGAATTTGACAGCTCCTATGCCCGGGGAGAACCGGCAGAGTTTCAGGTGAATCGCGTGATCGCCGGCTGGACCGAGGCCCTGCAGCTGATGAGCGAGGGCGCCAAGTGGGAGCTTTACATCCCGTCCGACCTGGCCTACGGCAGCCGCGGCGCCGGTGCCGATATCGGCCCCGATGCGGTCCTGATTTTCGAGGTCGAGCTAATCAAGGCGAAAACCTGATGCCGTGAGGATCGCGCAGGCGCTGGTCCAGTTTCGGGAAACGCAACTGAAGAAGGAACGGGCGGCCCGATTTGGGCTGCCCGTTTTTTTCGCATCACGGACGGTTAGATCCACTATCTTGTCGTCCTTTACGCTGGCTTCCGCTGCCGTTTTTTGACAGCATCGTCGGGCCTTCAACAGGGGGGATAGGAAATGAATTTCGAAGAACTGATGCCGACGCTGATCGATTACGGCATCCAGTGGGGGCTGGTCTTTCTCAAGGCCATCGCCATATTCGTCATCGGACGGATTGCCGCAGGCGTCATCACCAATATCCTGAACCGGGTGATGAAGCGCTCCAAGATGGACGACATGCTGCGCAAGTTCATCAGGAATATTGCCTACGCCGCCCTGATGGTTTTCGTCGTAATCGCCACCATCAGCTCGCTGGGTATTCAGACAGCCTCCCTGGTGGCCATCCTCGGTGCTGCTGGCCTGGCTATCGGCCTGGCCCTGCAAGGCTCGCTGGCGAATTTTGCCGCGGGTGTGCTGATGATTCTTTTCCGGCCCTACAAGCTGGGGGATCTGGTGGAGGTCGCCGGCACTACTGGTTTCGTCGAGGAGGTGGACATTCTCACAACCAGTCTCCGGATGCCGGACAAGACCAAGGTCGTGATTCCCAACGGCCAGATCATGGATGCCAAGATCATCAACTACATGGATTCACCGGTCCGGCGGCTGGACCTGGTAGCCGGCATCAGCTACGGCGATGACATCGACAAGGCCAGGGATGTGCTGATGGACGCGGTCAGGGCGAGCGACTACGTGCTCGATGAACCCAAGCCGACGGTGACCGTCGCCAGCCTCGGCGACAGCAGCGTCAACCTTGCCGTGAGATCGTGGATCAAGTCGTCGGATTATGCACCGGCCTCCCACGAGGTGACGGAACGAATCAAGAAGGCACTGGATGCCAACGGCATCAGCATCCCCTTCCCGCAGCGGGACGTGCACATATACAAGCACGACGACGACTGAGTCGGGCTGGCCAGCGGGCCACCCCACGACTCGGCAGGCTGACGCCGGATCAGGCGACCAGCCGATTGACTCCGAAGCTCGGTTCCAGGAGTTCCCGGCCGTAGCGGCTGACGTCAGCTTTTCGCAGCATCAGCGACCGGTAAAGTCCGGCACCGCGCAGGTCACCCGCCAGCCGGAAGCCGACAATCCTGTCCTCTTCGAGGATGATCTTTCTCAGGATCCCGTGATGGCTTGTCCGCAGCTCCCGGTCGCCCTTCACGGCGCCTGCCGCGATGAGTGGCAGACCGAGATGCTTGAGGCTGTTCATGCTTTCCGCGCCGGCATAGCTCACGTCGTAACCCAGGATCCGCTCGGCGACCACCTTGCCCTGGGCGACTGCGTTGGGCCAGATGGCGTGCACGTAACGCTCGCCGGTAACCCGGTCGGTGGTCTCGGCTACGTCACCGGCCGCCCAGACGTCCGGCAGGCTGGTTGCCAGGGCCGCGTCCACCGGGACGCCCCATCCGAGTTCCAGACCGGAGTCCTCCAGGAAGCCCACGTTGGGCTTGATTCCCGTCGCCGCGATATAGACGCTGGCCTTGAGAATGTCTCCGTTATCGAGAACCACGCCGATGGCGCGATCCTCCAGGTCGGAGAAGGACAGGGCGGTCGTGTGAAGCCGAAGATCTATTCCGCGGGCTACCAGGGTCCGCCGAACGATTTCCGCGGTCTCTTCGTCGAGCATTTTTGGCATCACCGTGTGTTGCTCGATCACCTTGACGTCCAGTCCGAGTTCGTTCAGGAGCAGCGCCACCTCGACGCCGATGAAACCCGCTCCGACCACGATTGCGCTGGTGACATTGCCCAGCTCGGCCTGCTCCACCAGCCTTTCGGCGGCAGAAAGGGACTTGAAGTTATAGACGCCTTCCAGCTCGTTGCCGGGCAAGGGTGCCCAGGGCCGGCTTCCGGTAGCAATGACAAGCCGGTCGTATGTTTCCGAGCTTTCATCGTCGAAGACGACCTCACGGGAGTCCGGGTTCAGGCTGACAGCCGACAGGCCGCTGCGGTAATGGACCCGCAGTCGATCGCAGGCGTCTTCGCCTTTCCAGAACAGGCGCGCCTTCTCGCCGGTCAGGAAATGATCCGCCATAGCCGGTGGCGAATAGGGAGGATATGGCTCGGCCGAAATCATGGTGATGTCGAACCGATCCTCGTGATCGGGCTCCAGTTCCCGGAGCCGTTCGGCGACGGTCAGGCCGGCGGGCCCGGCGCCTAGGATAAGGATACGCATGGCAATCTGTCTCCCCACTCCTCGGCGATCTGTCGGATCGCAGGGTCGAAGGCGTGATCGGTCTCGGGCAGTGGACTGTCTCCGCCCGTCAGCGTCGCCATGACCCCTGCAAGGGAGCGCATGAGAGGCGCCGACGGATCCGCGAGCACCGGCTCCACGGACGGTTCGGATATCCGCAGCCGCTCGTCATACGGGACCTGGTGGATACTGGCAAAAGGAAAGTGTCCGTCCTGTTCCAGCCGACTCATGGTCAGGTCAAATCCGGCCTGGTCTCTCACACTGTTCACGACCAGGTGGATGGCGCCAATCTCCAGGTCCCGGGCGAGCCTCGCAGCATGCAGGGCGGCCTGGACACCGTTGAAAGTCGGATCGGTAACCACGACGGCGTGAAGAAAGCCGCGGGCCAGCGCTCGTCCGAAGTGCTCGAAGCCTGCCTGGGTGTCCATAAGGATGGCTTCTTCGGGCCTCAGGGCAATGGCATTGACAACCGCTGCCAGCAAGGCGTTCTCCGGGCAAAGGCAGCCCGCGGCCGGCTGCACGGTGTTGCCCATGACGAGCAGACGCACCGCGTCCGGCGCCAGGACACCGAACCGCTCGACCACATCGTCCACGTCCGGGTTGAGGCGGAAAAATAATCCCCAGCCTTCCCCGGGGCGGGCACCGGTCTTTTCCTCCACGTAGTCCGCGTTTTCGCTCAGGGGGATAAGCGCGCGGGCTTGCTCGGCGGGCAAACCGAGAGCGTATGGGAGGTTCATCTGCGGATCGGCGTCCAGCGCCAGAACCCGCCAGGACTGGCGGGCCAGCAACCGGGCCAGCAGGGCGGCGATGCTGGTTTTGCCAACGCCGCCCTTACCGGTAATCACCACCCGGAAGTCTTCCGGGCGGGCTTTCTTTTCGAGCCCCGGGCCGTGGTGATGGCCCGCATGCTCGTGATCATGAGTCTTGTCACACATAGACGTTCCTGCCGTCAGGTTCTGGCGTTCAGGCGGCTTCTGCCTCCTCGGCCTCCGGTTTATTGAAAGGCAGGCCGAGACCTTCCCGCTTGCTCTCGATATGCCGGCGGATGAGCAGCGCCGCCTTCTCCGGATCGGGCTCGACCGCGAACCGGGCCCCAACCACGTCGTCCAGGCCCTCGGCCAGGAGTTTGACTACATTGGGGCTTCCGAAAATCGCGGGCTGCACGCCCAGGACCGTGTAAATACCGCTGGCCACGACGTAAGTGCCGATGGATACGGCTTTCTCCGAGTACCATTCCGGCGCGGCGCCGGCCAGAGGCAGCTTGTCGATATCGGTTCCCAGGAATTTTGCCAGGGCAGCCGCCAGGACCAGGATCCTCGTGTTGTCCACGCAGGAGCCCATGTGGAGTACCGGCGGGATGCCCAGGGCCTGGCAGACCTCCCTGAGGCCCGGTCCCGCCATCTCTGCGGCCTCGGGCATCATCAATCCGGCTTTGCCGTTGGCGACCGCCGAGCAGCCGGTGACCAGGACAAGGATGTCGTTCTCGATCAGCCGCTTCGTCAGGTTCACGTGGCCGCTGTCCTGCTTGACCTTGGGATTGTTGCAACCCACGACGCCGACGGCGCCGCGGATCTTGCCGGCCTTGATAGCCTCGACCAGCGGCTCCGGTGTTCCGCCGAGAGCGCCGAGAATGGCCTCGACGGAAAATCCGGCCATCATTTCGACTGTGCCTTCCGGGATTCGCACCCGTTCCGGGTTGCGGTTGGCATAGGCTTCGATGCCCTTGCGGACAATCTCCGTGCCGATCTCGAGACCGCGGTGGGGATCAAACGAAATGTGGGTCGCCCCCGTGAATTTGGCCTTGTCGGCGGTTGAGATGACTGCCGTATGGAAGCACTTGGCCACGTCGGTCACCGCCGGCATGATGCACTGGTAATCCACCACCATGGCGTCCAGCGCCCCGGTCAGAATGACCAGTTCCTGCATCAGGTGGTTACCCGCCATCGGGATACCCTTGCGCATCTGCAGTTCGTTGCCGGTGCAGCAGAGTCCTACCAGGTTGATACCCTCGGCACCTTTCTCCATGGCAAGTGAGACCAGTTCCGGATCTTCCGCCGCCTGCATGATCACATCGGAAAGCAGCGGATTGTGGCCGTGGAGAGCGATATTCACGCACTCCGGCCGCAGCGCACCCAGGTTGACCGTGGATACGACGGGTTGCGGCGTTCCGAACATGACGTCCGACAGCTCCGTGGCAACCATGGATCCACCCCAGCCATCGGACAGGCTTGTCCGGAGACCATGGAGCAGCGTGTTGACGTAATCGTTGTCCACGCCCATGTGCGTGCGATGGAGCATCTCCACGTTTTCCCGGTCGATGCCACGGGGCATGATGCCGAGCTTGGCCCAGAGGTCCAGGCGCTGCTCGGGCACGCGATCGGCGAACCCCAGACGGCTCTTCCTGGACCCGAAGTCTTCCATCATGGCCTCGGCCAGGTCGGCGGCGATCTCGGGCAGCCGGCGATCCCCTGTTTCGATTCCCCACTCCTCCGCCAGGGCCTTGAGTTTGGTCTCGTCGCGGAGGGAATAGCCGGAAGTGGTGCCCTCGGCCAGTTCTCCGAAGACCTCCAGTATGTCGCGGCCGTGGTCCGAGTGGGCAGAGGCACCGGCGGCGATCGTGCGGCCCAGGTTGCGGGCGACGATAATGTCCGCGTCGGCGCCGCACACGCCCTTCTGCGGACCCTCGCCGAAGGGATCCACGCGGCACGGACCCATGGAACAGTTGCGGCAGCTAACGCCCAGCGCGCAGTAACCGCACTGGGGTTCCTGAGCGGCGAGACGGTCCCATACCGTCTCGACGCCTTCCTCTTTTGCGCGGACGATCATTGCCCGTGCGTCATTACAGCTGGAAAGCTGTTTCACATTCTCAGTGCCGGCCATGGTGCACCCCCTCATTCAGTTCGACGGTGGCTTTGCCCCACGCTCTCCAGCCGGCGACGTTGTCGGGCGGTCGGGTGGCAAGGGCCTCGCTCTCCGCAGCGGAAATCAGCAGCGCGCTGCTTTCGCTGGCGCGCCCCGTCGCGATCAATTCATTCAATTCTCCGTAAACCAGCGCATCGGTCTTGCAGGCCTCGGCGCAGGCCGGGACTTTCCCGTGCCTCACTCGCTCCACGCAGCCGTCACATTTGAGGGCGGCCAGCCGGGGCGGCATGCCGTTGCCCTGC
>JASFOT010000133.1:0-6427 GCA_050116375.1 Gammaproteobacteria bacterium
CCGCAGCATCGGCAGACACGCCCGGGTCAGCCGGAGAAGGCCGAGCACATTCACCTGGAAGGTGGCGTCGATATCCTCGTCCCGCATCAGTTCCAGCGGACCGCCGATGTAGACGCCCGCGTTGTTCACGAGCGCTCCGAGCCCACCGTCATCGGCGATTGTTTTCAGCGTTCGCTCGATATCCGCCCCGGAGGTCACGTCCAGCCGAACCGGTTTCAGGATGCCGACGGCCGCCTCGGTCAGTTCGTCGCCGTCTTCGGTCTTGCGGACCCCTGCGTAAACGGTCATCCCGTGTTCGGCCAGCATCAGGGCGATGGATCTTCCGATACCGGTGGAGGCACCGGTCACCAGCACGTTTGTCATCGAAGACTCCTGGGGAACACGACGTTTACAGCGTTCGGCGGCGCCAACGGCGCAGATTCACGCCGGCCAGCAGCAACACCAGCAACGTCAGCACGCCACCGGGGTGCTCGATGGTGACGACCAGGGGCCACAGGAGCCCCCGCGCCACTGCCCGGAGAACCTCGCTGCCCGCGATCCAGTCGGCGATGGGGGGGCTGTGCTCGTAATAGGCGGCGACGAACGCCCGACCCGCCCCGAACTGCAGGAGCACCCGGTCCCGGAACCGCCGGAGGCTCTCCACGTGGCCGTCCATCGGGCTTCCGTATGCCGCGGTGGCGATGAAACACAGGTCGTTGCAGAAGAACTCGCAGTCATCGTCGTCTTTCACCCCGTCGTCTTCCTGAACGCCGATCCGCACCTTGGCAGACTCCGGATCGACGGTCGACAGAAAAGTCGGATTGACGATGTAGACGTCGAAAGCCCGCTCGGCCGGGCCCTCCTTGTCATCGTCGATCAGCTCGACCTGGAATTCCCTTGATAACTCGCCGTCGGCGAACACCAGTCGTCCCGTCGCGGGCACATAATTCTTGTCCGCTTCCGCGACGTTACCGGAGGGGGCATCGGCGGTGGCGTAATCGACACTGACCTGGCCGGTAGAACCGTCGTTGCGGTCGACGCGGAAGGTGACGGGGCCGGAGGACTCGGGTGGATCCGGGTCGCCCACGACCTCCAGAGCGAACTCGCCCGGCTGGCCGGGCTCCGTGTCCTCGATGATCACCAGGCGGGTCCGACCCGACGGCACCACCTGCCCCTCGGGTTCGCCGTTGCCCGAGACCAGGGTCAGGGTCTCGTTACCCTCCAGCTCGTCGTCATCCAGGGCGAACACCCGGAAGCTGCTGCTGCCCTGGTTCTCGTCCAGCTCTACCGTCTGGGTGACATCCTCGTAGTCCACCCCCAGGGTCGCGGAGCCGGGCTGTCCCGACACGTCGATACTGGCGGCGATCCCGGAACCGTTTCTCACCACGTCCACCGTCAGCTGGTCTCCCTCCCTGACGCGTCGCACCTGGGCGCCGTCGAAGGCCAGCTCCACGTCGGCGCGCTGGGCATCGATGATATCGAGGGTCAGGGTGGTGGCGCTGCCCAGGGTGGCCCCGGAGGGCGAGCTGAGAGAAATAGTGGCAAATTCTGTTCCTTCCCGCTCGCCGTCATCGAATGCCTCGACGGCCACGTGGGCGAAAAGTTCGCCAGCCTCGATCTGCACGACGCCGAGAGGCAGATCGATCTCGAAATCTTCCCCAAGCCGGGCCGTGCCGCCCACGCCGACGCTCAGGATCACCGAAACAGCTTCCAGGTCTGAATCGCTGCGAATGACCGTCACGTAACCGGTATCCCCCTCGTCCACTGCGAGACGGACATCGCCGAACTGCAGGACACCGTCGGCTCTGGCGAAAACCGAAAAAAGCGCCGCGCAGACGGGAAATAGAAACAGCTGGAAAAATTTCATAGAAACGGGAACCGATGGGAGGAGACGGACGAATATCATGATTCTAGGGCCCCGCGTTTCCGGACACCATAGGCGGAACGCCTTAGGCGTATGGACAAAATGTGACCAGTTTCGCAGCGCGGACAGGGGCGATAACGCAGTCTTGACGACCATGAGCACGCCGTATTACGCCAGTTTCAACGTGCACGATTCCCGGGAGCGGGGCGTGACCCAGTATAGCGGGATTATCGAAATGACCGGCTCAGGCGTCGATCGGCTGGGCCCCCGGGATCTGGTTGTGCTCCTGGCCCGGAACCTGGATGTCGATTGCGACGACGTGGAAGTGCTGCAGTGGGGGCCGGTTCACTGACGATCGGTCTGTCAGCGCCCCCGGTAGTCGCCACCATTCCCGCGGTTATTGCGTAAAGACGATTCGCGCCACCACGCCCGCCTTCCGGGAAGGTCGGGGGTATTCGACGCTTCAACGCCGCTGCATAGTGCGGTGAATTGCTTCCGGTGGGCCTCGGACTCCGGAACATGGATTGCGATGATGCGGCCGCCGGCGACGTCAAGGCGGCATCCCGTGTAGCGGATGCCCGAAAATCGGTTGAAGTATTCCTGCCGCGGCACCGCGGTTGCGTCCCAGGCTTCCCCGGCAGCGCCCGGGCTGAAAGCGATTCCCTTGCAACAGCCTAGACTTCGGCGGGATCATGCATATTGCGGCGCGGCATGCTGCGATTTCTACCGCTGCCGTCGGAAAATAATGGCAACAGCATCACAGACCTGGTTTCGAATCGCGTTCGCGGCCCTCGCCTGGCTCCTCTTGACCGGAGACGCGTTCATCAGCTGCAGCAGCGATCCGGGCAAGCTGGGCTCGGGCAACCGGCCACCCACCGCTGCGGACAGCTTCTACACGCTGTCCTCCGACGAAACGCTGACCGGATTCATGCGAGCCACGGATCCGGATGGAGATGCACTGACGTATCGTATTGTCACGGGACCCCGGCTCGGCAGTCTCCGGGACGTGGATAGCGCCAGCGGCCAGTTCACCTACATTCCCGGCGAGACGGGGACGGACAGTTTCTCCTTCCGAGCCAGCGACGGGTCCCTCGAGTCCAATACCGCGGTGGTGACCATCCAGGTCATCGATGGCAGCACGGGAGCGCCAGGATCGAAGCCCTCCGGCGTCCGACAGGTCGCTGCGGATCCCCTGGTCCCCGGTGCCATCATCGCCCTGTGGAAGGGTCCGCTCAGGACCCTGCAGAGGATCTACCCGGAAAACGGGTCCCCGCCCCGGACTCTCGCCCGCGACGTGGCCTGGTTCGACCTGGATCCTCTGTCTCCCGGCAGCATCACGGTCGGCACCGCGGCCGACCGCGTTCTGGTTAGCCGTGACGGGGGAGCGACCTGGCGGCCCGGTGCTGCGGCCCGCCCCGAAGTCGGCTGCGGCAGGGAGGAGAATCGCCCCCGGGACGGCGAGCTCCTGTCCGCGCCGTGCTCCGGATCGACCGCAGGTTTCCCGGCGGAGGAGGTGGCGGAGGAGCATCGGCCGGCCATTGGCATCCATCGATCCGTGCTTGCTGACCCGTACCGGAGCGGCGGTTGGTGGATGGCCCTCAGCGGAGACAGCACGGAGCTTTTCTATTCCAGCGATGGCGGTCTCGATTGGCGAGCCGTTCTCGCCGTCGACATCCCGGACCTCAGATTGACGGAATGTGGGGAGTACAGCGTCTGTCTGATCGATTCCGCCGGCGCCCACCTGTGGCGGTTCCCAAACGGATTCTGACGGTATTGGTGTAAACTCACCTGCCCGCCGGCACCAGATTTTCTTGATGAGAGCCCCGCATCCGCATTCTGCGGCGGCGAATCCGCCAGCCGCCTCCAGCATCATCGGCGCCATCGTCGGTCGGCTGAATGATACCCGGAGCCTGGTGTGTCATCGCCCGACGATGGCGGAAACCGCCGTCCACGAGGCGCGCAAAGCGCTCAAGAATATTCGCGCGGGTCTTCGATTGCTGAGCGATGCCGGCGGCGTGGATCTCCGCCAGGCCGGGCTGCTTTGCCGGGACGTCGGTCGGCTGTTATCGGGGCTGCGCGATACGGACGTGTGCCTGATGATGCTCGAGAGCTTTCCCGAGTCGCTGGCGGCAGCGGCGGAACCGCTGACGGAAAAGTTGCGGGCCCGGCGCGAGGAGCTCCATGAATCCGCTGCGCCCGACGCGGCGGCGAGGCGGGAGATCGCCGCAGATCTGGACGGCGTCGAAAAGGCCCTCCGCGCGCTCGACCCGGCGCGGTTCACCGACGCCGGTTTGCGTCGGGCGGTGGAGTCCTCCCGTGAGACCGGCGAGAAGCGGTATCGGAAACTGATCGAAGCGCCCGCTCCGGAACGGTTCCACAACGTTCGAAAGGCGTCCAAACGGGAGCTCTATCAGCGCAGGTACCTGGAGGCGGTTCGCGGCGGCACCGACATCCGGATCGGGCTCCTGGAAGATCTGTCGGAGCATCTGGGCCGGCATCAGGATCTGTGGGTGCTGCGAGAGGTCGCGGCGGAACTGGGCGAACTCCGCGGTGATCTGGCTGATGCCATCGACCGGGCGATCGGCCAGGAGCAGGAGCAGAGCCTGGCCATCGCGGCTCATGCGTATGGTCTCCGGCAATGACCGGCGCCCCGGACACAGGGCGTCCGCCCGGGAAGTCGCCGCAGACATGAGCGATGCTCCGGTTCTGGGTCTGCCGGACTGGGTTTACAGCGACCCTGATTTCTACCAGCGGGAGCTCGAGAAAGTCCTGCTGCCCTCGTGGCAGGTGGTCTGCCACGAGACTGACCTGCCAAGAGCCGGTGACTATCAGCGGCTCGATTTCGCCGGCCGGCCGATTATCGTCGTACGGGGCGAGGATCGACGTCTCCGGGCTTTCTACAACGTCTGCCGCCATCGCGCCGCCCGTCTCCTGGACGGCGACGACTCGGGTCGCGGCCACTGTGACCGGCTGCGCATCATCTGTCCCTACCACGGCTGGACCTACGATCTGGAGGGCGGGCTCCGCGGCATTCCGGACCGGGGGGATTACGCCGGGCTGGAGCTGTCCCGATGGGGTCTGAAGAGCCCTGAAATAGAGATCTGGCAGGGCTTCGTTTTCGTCCGATGTCGGCCCGGTGGGCCGTCCGTCTCACGAATCATGGAGCCTTTCGAAGAGATTATTGCTGCCTACCGGATCCCCGAGATGACCGCCCTCGGACGGATCACCCTCAGACCGAGGGCGGTCAACTGGAAGACTGTCGTCGAGAATTACGCAGACGGTCTGCATGTCCCGGTGGCTCATCCCGGCCTGGCGGCCCTGTGCGGAGACAGCTACCGGCTGGAGGCCGGCGAGAATGTCATGCACATAAGCGCCGAGGTGGCGGACAGGGGCGTCGGATCCTGGTCAAGTCGGGCGTACGTCAGGATTCTGCCTGATGTTGATTGTCTGCCGTCGGGGCTTCGTCGGCGCTGGAACTATTTCCTGCTCTGGCCGAATCTGGCCTTCGACCTCTATCCGGACCAGATCGACTTCATGCAGATGCTGCCCCTGGGACCGGATCGCACTCTGATCCGGGAGATTCCGTATGGTCATGCGGATGACCGCCGGGAGATGCGGATTGCCCGGTATCTCAACTGGCGCATCAACCGGGTGGTCAACGCCGAGGACCGGGATCTGATCGAGCGAGTCCAGGACGGGATGGCCAGCGGTGTTTTCGGTCAGGGGCCCCTGTCCCGCAAGGAGACCTGCCTGAGGCTGATGGCGGAGAGACTGCAGCGGACGCTGCCGGAGGCCAGGCTGCCGCGGCCTCCGGCGGGCCGGAATCCGTGATACCGATCCGTGACGACAATCCAAAGCATCGCACGCCATACGTGGCCTACGGAATCATGGGTCTGTGCATTCTCGTGTTTGTGTGGCAGCTCGCTCTCGGCCGGCAGGAATTCCAGAACCTGTTCTTTTCCCTGGGGCTCATCCCTGCGGTGGTGACGGGGCAGGCCGCCCTTCCGGAGCAGCTGGCTCTCGTCCCGCCCTGGTTGACCGTGTTCACGTCCATGTTTCTGCACGGGGGGTTCTTCCATCTGGCCGGCAATCTGCTCTATCTGTGGATTTTTGCGGACAATGTGGAGGACGTTCTCGGACACGTCCGTTTCACGATCTTCTATCTTCTTTGCGGGGTCGGGGCCGCAGCGGCGCAGGTTCTTCCTTCGCCGGACTCCGTGATTCCCATGGTCGGCGCCAGCGGCGCTATTTCCGGGGTCCTGGCGGCCTACCTGCTGATGTTTCCCCACGCCAGGGTGCTGGTGGCCATTCCCCTGGGCTTCATACTGCATATGATCAAGCTCAGGGCGGTCACCGTGCTGGGCTTCTGGTTTCTGCTGCAGCTGCTCAGTTCCCTGATGACGCCACCAGACACCGGCGGGGTCGCATTTCGGGCACATCTGGGCGGATTCGTGGCGGGCCTGGTCCTGCTGCCGTTATTGACCGGCAGACGACGGGCCGGGTGACCGGCCGCTACAATCAGACAGAGCCCCGGGCAGGCGCACCAGGATTCCCGGGCCCACCGCGGCCTCCACGGGGCCGACT
>JASFOT010000134.1:0-6416 GCA_050116375.1 Gammaproteobacteria bacterium
TGGAAAGGGCGCTCGTCCGGGATGGAACAGACCTGGCTGCCGACGTTGTCGTAGCGCCCCACCATGGAAGCGCAACTTCTTCCAGTCGCCCGTTCGTCAGCGCCACGGACCCGGACTGGGTGGTTTTCGCCAGCGGCTACCGGAATCGGTGGCGTTTTCCGAGAAGCGACGTGGTCGAGAGGTGGACATCGGCGGGCGCTAACAGGGCGGATACCGCCCGGGGCGGCGCGATCATGTTTGCCTTCCGACCCGGCCATGCGGGCGTGCAGGTCACGGTCTGGCGATGCCTGTCGCGGCGCTTCTGGCGGTACCGTGAATGTGGCCGGAACAGGTCCCGATGAAGGGCGATTTTCGGGGTCGGTGGATTCCAAGTATCATTCGCCGCAAACGCGGCGGGCGCTGAACGCCGTACAGGAGCGATATCAGAAACGATGTACGAGATCGTCAAAGCCGGCGGCTGGCTGATGGTGCCGCTTATCCTCTGCTCGGTCGTGGCAGTGGCCATTATCCTCGAAAGGCTCTGGACACTGCGGCGAAAGCGGGTGCTGCCGGAAGACCTGACGGCCAGGGTCTGGTCGTGGGCCCACAGCCGGCAACTGGACGAGGGTCATCTCCGTGCCCTGGCCGAGAGTTCGCCGCTGGGGATCATCCTCGCCGCCGGTCTGCAGAATCGGCATCGAAGCCGGGAAATCATGAAAGAGGCCATCGAGGACACGGGCAGGCACGTAGTTCACGAACTCGAGCGCTATCTGAACTCCCTGGGAACCATCGCCGCTATCACGCCGTTGCTCGGACTCCTTGGCACCGTTATCGGAATGGTCAAGGTGTTTACCGCGATCACCATGCACGGTGTCGGTAATCCGGGCGTGCTGGCGGCCGGCATTTCGGAGGCCCTGATCACCACCGCTGCGGGATTGTCGATCGCCATTCCCTCTCTCATCGGTTACCGCTATCTGCGGGGGCGGGTGGACGGTCTCGTGGTGCAGATGGAGAAAGAGGCCACGAAACTGGTGGACGCCATCCATCACGAACTTCCCGCGACGGGGCCGTCGTGAATCTTCGGGGGCATCCGAAGGAGCAGCCCGAGGTCAATCTGACCTCGCTGATCGACGTGGTTTTGCTGCTGCTGATTTTCTTCATGGTGACCACCAGCTTTGTTCGTGAAACGGAGATCCGGCTCAAGCTGCCGGAGGCGGAGACCGCGCCTCCCATGTCATTTGACGACGCCGTAGAAATCACGATTACGGCGGAAGGCGACTATCTCATCAACGGGCGCCAGACCATCAACCGTCGCCCGATAACCCTTCGACGGGCCCTGGCCGACGTAGCAGGAGAGCGACGCGACCAGGCCATTGTCATACGAGCCGATGCCCGGGCGAGTCATCAGTCCGTGGTGACCGCCATGGATGTGGCGGGCCGTCTCGGCTTCATGCGTATCAACATCGCTACCATGGAACAGGGAGCGGGAGACGAATCTTGAGCGGTGCCGGCGTCTACTCCCGGTTGCTGCGGTATTCCATGGATCATTGGCGAATGTTCGCCCTCGCCCTGCTGGGCATGACGATCTATGCGGCCACCGAGACCGGTTTCGCGGCCATGATCAAGCCCTTGCTGGACCAGAGTTTTGTGGAGCGGGATCCCGAATACATCCGCATGATGCCTCTGGCCATACTGGGCATTTTCATCGTTCGGGGCGTGGCGAGCTTCATTTCCGACTATTGCATGGCCGCGGTCGGTCGGCGGGTCATCAAGACCCTGCGTCGCCAGGTGTTCAGCCAGTTTCTCGGGCTGCCGACAAAGTACTATGACCGCAATTCATCGGGCGTGCTGCTGTCGAAACTCACCTACGATATCGAGCAGGTCGCCAACTGCACCTCGCAGGTGATCACGACACTGGTTCGCGACGGGCTGACGATCATCGGCCTCATGGGCTACATGTTCTGGGTCAACCTCAGGCTGTCCCTTTTCATTCTCGTGGTGGGCCCGCTGATTGCCGGCATGATTCGCCTGGTCAGCCGCCACTTCCGCCGTTACAGCGCCCGGATCCAGCGTTCCATGGGCGACGTGACCCGGGTGGCCGAGCAGGTCCTCGAGGGGCACAAGGTCGTCAAGGTCTTCATGGGCGAGCGCCGCGAATCCCAGGGTTTCGAGGAAGTCAACGAGCGCAACCGGCGGTTGCACATGAAGCTGGTGGCCACCAAGGGCGGCAGCGCGCCCATCATCCAGCTGATTGCCGCGCTGGGCCTCGCAGGCGTCATTTACGTGGCTACCATGGAAACTTCCGCCCAGACCGTAACCGTGGGCGACTTCGGGTCTTTTCTCAGCGCCATGTTGCTTCTCATGACCCCGTTGAAGCGGCTGACCAACATCAACGCGCCCATACAGCAGGGTATCGCGGCCGGACAGAGCATTTTCACGCTTCTCGATCAGCCCACCGAGGACCAGGGAGG
Source organism: Gammaproteobacteria bacterium (assembly GCA_050116375.1). Taxonomy (GTDB): domain Bacteria; phylum Pseudomonadota; class Gammaproteobacteria; order Steroidobacterales; family XN24; genus JAHEFR01. Next base: position 2,451 of record JASFOT010000134.1, read on the forward strand.
CGATCTTGGCATCCAGCGGTGTCGCGGTGACGTTTCCTATCGACATGTCTCCTTCGTGTACTCGGAGGAGAAAGGCCCGGTGCTGCAGGATATCGACCTCGATATTCCCGCGGGCCAGCGACTGGCCATCGTGGGCCGTTCCGGCAGCGGCAAGACGACGCTCGTGAATCTTCTGCCCCGGTTCTATGACCCGACGTCAGGCAGGCTGCTGCTCGACGGCCACGATATCCGCAAATATCGTCTTGCGGACCTGCGCAGGCAGATCAGTCTGGTCAGTCAGGACGTCAAACTGTTCAACGACACGATCAGAAACAACATCGCCTACGGCGCAATGAGCGAATCGACGGACGCGTCGATCGAGGAGGCCGCGGAAGGGGCTCACGTCATGGAATTCGCCCGCAATCTGCCGGACTTCCTGGACACGAGGGTAGGTGACCGGGGGATTCTCCTGTCCGGCGGTCAGCGCCAGAGAATCGCCATAGCCCGGGCGCTGCTCAAGGATGCCCCGATCCTGATACTTGACGAGGCGACGTCCGCCCTGGATACGGAGGCCGAACGACACATCCAGGCGGCGATGGAAACGCTCATGAAAAATCGCACCACGCTCGTCATCGCACACCGATTGTCGACCATTGAAAACGCGGACCGGATAGTGGTGATGGAGAAGGGGCGCATCCTGGAAAGCGGGACTCACGAGCAGTTGCTGACCCTCGGGGGGCATTACGCGGCCCTCCACCGGATGCAGTTCCAGGCAGCCTGAGGTCGTGATCCTGCACGACTGGCTGCAGCGGGTCTGGTACGGGGCGGCCCGGGGAGGCTGGGTGCTGATTCCCCTGTCCTGGCTTTTCGGGACTGCCGTCACCCTGCGGCGCACGCTTTACGGACTGGGACTGCTGCCTGCGCGGACAGTTGCCCGACCCGTCGTGGTGGTGGGAAACGTGACGGCCGGAGGAACGGGAAAGACACCGTTTGTCCTGTGGCTGGCGGAAAGATTGAGGGAGGAGGGACTGCAGGTAGGCATTGCCAGCCGTGGTTACGGGGGCCGTGCTTCGGGTCGGCCCGTTCTCGTGGACCCTGGAGACGATCCGGCGATCGTGGGTGACGAACCTTTGCTGATGGCGCGCAGGAAGGTCGCGTCGGTTGTGGTATGCCGGCGGCGGGCTGATGCTGCCAGGGAACTGGTGGCACACGGCGCCGACGTGATCATATGTGACGACGGTTTACAGCATTACCGCCTGGCAAGGGATCTGGAAGTTGGCGTGGTGGACGGGCGGCGCCGATTCGGTAACGGTCGCCTGCTGCCGGCAGGGCCAATGAGGGAACCCGTGTCCAGGCTCGGACATGTGGACTGGGTGATCTGCAATGGTGGCGTGCCCAGGGGATCGGAGATTGGCATGCAGCTTGCCGGGCGCCTGCTCCACAGCCTGCGCGATGGCAGCATTGTCGGGATCGAAGAGTTTCGCGGCCGGCGCTGCCACGCCGTGGCCGGCATCGGCAATCCGTCGAGCTTTTTCTCATTGCTGGGCGAGTCCGGGCTGGACGTTATTCCGCACCCGCTGCCGGATCACGCGACGCCGCGGCTTGGCGAGATGGGGCTCGAGACGCGGGATACGGTGATAATGACCGAGAAGGATGCCGTAAAATGCAGGGACGGCGAGCAGTTCGACGCCTGGTTCCTGCCGGTGGAAGCCCGGCTGGACGGGGCCGCTGAGCGGATGGTCGCCGAAGTCAGGAAACTTTGTTCGAATCCGACAGGACGCCGAGGTTGATTTAGATGGACAAGAAGCTTCTGGACATACTGGCCTGTCCCGTCTGCAAGGGACCGCTGCAGGAGAATAAGGATCCGGAAGAGCTGATCTGCCGCGGCGATCGACTCGCCTATCCCGTGCGTGACGGGATCCCGATCATGCTCGTGGAGGAAGCCCGGGAAGTGGGCGTCGAGGAACTGGACGAGGTCAGATGAGCCGCTTTCGGGTCGTAATTCCAGCCCGATTTGCCTCGACTCGTCTGCCCGGTAAACCCCTCGCGGAAATTGCCGGTGTCCCGATGATCAGGCATGTCTGGGAGAGAGCGTCGGCGAGTGGTGCGACGGAAGTGATCGTGGCCACCGACGACGAAAGAATCCTGGAGGCCTGCGATGGCTTCGGCGCGTCTGCCATGATGACCTCGCCTTCCCACGCTTCGGGGACCGACCGTATCGCCGAGGTCGCTCTGTCTGCCGGTTGGCGTGACGAGGATCTCGTCGTGAACGTCCAGGGTGATGAGCCGCTGATTCCTCCCGCCAACATCGCCCAGGTGGCGGCCATGCTCAATTCGCGGCCGGCAGCGGAAATGGCCACGCTTTGCACCGGTATCAATTCCCTGGAGGAATATCTGGACACCAATACGGTGAAGGTGGTCCGGGCCCAGGACGGACGGGCCCTTTATTTCAGCAGGGCCCCGGTGCCCTGGCATCGGGAATCGGCCCCCGGGGGCCTGTCCAGCCAGACCCGGTATCGAGACAGCCTGCGGCACATCGGTATCTACGGGTACCGTGTGGGCCCCCTGCACAGGCTGGCGGCGACACCGCCGTCGCCGCTGGAGAGCGCCGAGTGCCTCGAGCAGCTCCGCGCCCTGTGGATCGGCTACACGATACTGACGGATATTGCCGCGGAGATTCCCGGCCCCGGCGTCGACACGCCGGAAGGTCTGGAAAGTGTTCGCCGCCTGATGGAACCGTAGATCGGGCTTCAGCCCGGGTGATCTTCCAGAGTGATCGACCGAATTTCTTCGCTCAGGTTGCCGGCCTCGTCGAAAATCGCCAGTTCTACGAATTCCGGCCCTCGGCCGGCGGGATGACCGTAGCTGTCGGCCACGATTCCCTCATTGGGACCCGTGGGAGCCAGGATTAGCGTCCTGGTATCTTCCAGAACCTCGGCAAGACGGTAGCGGCCGCCGCCATAACCGACCGTGTGGCCCAGGAGCCGGCGAATGCGGTCCAGTGTTTTCTCAATGTCGGGCATGAACGCATACTGGCCCCATCCTTGCCCGCCGTGCAAGTTGGCGCTATGTCCGGCAGCGTGAGAAGGATGTTTGCGCGTCGTCTAGTCGTGGGCCCGGAGAATCAGCCGCCGGGCCGCCTGGAACTGCGCCTCGTTCAGTACCCCCGCGTTTTGCAGACGTCGGTGTTCTTTCATTTCATCCCGCAGGTAACTTCCAGGAGAGTCCCACTGGCCCGCCCGGGCTTTACCGGCTGCGCCCCGGAGATGGTCGAGAAACGCCTTCACCTGCCGCCGATCGGGTCGGTTCGAAGATATCTGAAATACGGGGGCGCGCCCGTGGAGCGAAAGAAAAAAGTATTCGCCGAAAAACCGCGTAACGACAACGCACAAAAAAACCAGGCTCGCGATGACCGCCAGCCACGCGGCCGCGGAAAGATAGGCGTCTGGGGAAGTGCCGAAAGATCCGTGGGGCAGGGCGATGGCAATCAGGGCCGCGACTGCCGAGATGCCGGAGGCAGTGGACCAGGTGGCGCTCCAGTGTCGAAACGGCTGAGGGTCCAGGAAGGCCAGATTGATCCAGTAGTCCCGCGAAACCTGACCGGCGGTCTCGCTCGAGACTCTGAGATAGCCGCCGTTGAAAATCGTGAACCGATGACAGGCATTGCCCGCCGCCTGCTCCAAGGCTGCATCGACGGACCTGAACTCGACTTCTTCCAATTCGTCTGAGATCAGGAAAACGTGCTCGTAATCGTGATCAGCTGCCGTCGCGGAGGTGTTCATCTTGCGGCCCCGGGGGCGAAACATCGCCAATACTCTCCGGTGGTTTGCCTGAACGTCACCGTGACGTGGTTCACAGTTTTTATCTCCGCGCGACTCGTATCCCGGTAGAGCGCTCGAGCCAATGTGCGACAGCTGTTTGGCATGAAAATTTTCTTTGCCGGCGGGGCGGCAGATCCCTGCCGCGGTCGCCTTTCACGCCGTCGCT
>JASFOT010000135.1:0-6399 GCA_050116375.1 Gammaproteobacteria bacterium
GGATCTGGCGTGGCGGCGCTGGATGTATGAATTCATAGAAGAATTCGCGCCCCAGTGGGACGAGCGACAAATCGCCCGCGCCCTGGAGTGTGACGACTATCGGGAGATCTCGGCCCTTGTCGAAGGCAAGCTGCCGCTGCGTGGCAGTTGAAGTAAATTAGCACAACTCCCCTTTAACCAACTGAAAGACAGATGTTTTCACCGGCTCACTCTCGGCGCGATACGCTACCTGACACGCCGAGCCTCCGAGCTCTTACCCTGCGGGAGGACGGAAGAGCCCTCTGACGAGACGCCTGCTCCACGATCCGGACATGCGTGAAAGAAACCTTAGCAGCCGAGTTATTCGATACCTGTCCGTCTTGAATTCAGAGTCTCTCACCCGAACCGTTGCTATCATTCCGTTTGTCGCAAGACGCGGGGGCGGGGATCTGTGGCGGAGTCAGGGTTAAAGACCTTCTGGAGCGAGCTCAGGCGGCGCAAGGTCGTCAAGGCGGCAATCGTTTATGTGGTTGTCGCCTGGTTACTCATCCAGATCGCCGAAGTCATTTTCGAGCCCCTCAAGCTGCCCGACTGGTCCCTCACCCTGGTCATCGTGCTGGCCGCCCTGGGATTTCCGCTGGCACTCGTGCTGGCCTGGGCCTTCGAGATGTCGCCTGAGGGACTCCAACGCGACAGGGCGCAAGTCCCGGACCGCGGAGCATCTCCGGAAGAGACGCGCGAAGACGAGAAATCGACCACCGATGCCGCCAGGACCCGGAAAGACGAGCGCCGCGCCATCGCGGTACTGCCGCTGGCCAATATGAGCGGGGATCCGGAGAACGAATTTTTCAGCGACGGGATCACCGAGGAGATTCTGAATCTGCTGGCCAAGCAGCCCGAGCTGCGGGTGGTGTCGCGCACGTCTTCGTTTTCCTTCAAAAACACCACCCTGGATGTGCCCGCCATCGCGCGGAAACTGGGCGTGGACATCGTGCTCGAGGGTAGCGTGCGAAGGGCCGGCAACCGGGTGCGCATCGTCGCCCAGCTGATCGACGCCGCCAATGACGCGCATTTGTGGTCGGACAGTTACGATCGGGAGCTGGAGGACATCTTCGCGGTGCAGACCGATATCGCCAAACGCATTGTCGACGCCATGAACCTGGACCCCGACGCCTGCGTGGAATGTGGCGGAAACACCAGCGACATCGCCGCCTACGACTATTACCTGAGAGGACGGCAGTACTTTCATCAGGTCACCGCAACGGGTTTTCGCTTCGCCCGGGAGATGTTCCAGAAGGCCATCGACGCGGACCCCGGGTTTGCCCGGGCCTATGCGGGGCTGGCGAATCTGGAAAGTTTCACGGCCCAGTGGATTGACCCCACTCCGCAACCGCTGGAAGCGGCGGACGCAGCCAGCCGGAAGGCGCTGGAGCTCGCCCCGGACCTGCCGGAGGCGCACTCGGCGCGGGGATTCGCCCTCTCGGTCAATGGCAGCTTCGATGCAGCCGCCGAGGAGTTCGAGAAGGCGCTGCAACTCGACCCGATGAATTACGAGTCTCTCTACCTGTACGGTCGTACCCGCTTCGCCGAGGGCAATCTGGAGCACGCGGCCGCACTCTGGAAGCGGGCGCACGAGGCTCAGCCGGACGAGTTCCAGTCGGCGGCTCTGCGAACCCAGGTGCTTTTCTCACTGGGCCGCGATGAGGAAGCCCGAGAGTCCAACCGCATCGCCCTGGAAGCGGTAGAACGACGCCTGGCGCTGAATCCTGACGACGTACGGGCTCTCATGCTCGGGGGCTGCCTGGCCCATTACGCGGGGCGCGAGGAGGACGGGCGAGCCATGACGGAAAGAGCCCTGGAGCTGGCGCCGGACGATGCCGGCGTACTCCACAACGCAACCTGTTATTACTCCAACATCGGCGACGTGGGCAGGGCCATCGAGATTTTCGAGCGCAGGATCGCGCTGTCGAGAACTCTCTACCGCGAATGGGTCGACAACGACACGGACTTCGACAATATCCGTGACCACCCGCGGTTCATCGAGTTGCTGGAGACCCTGCCCCGGCGATCTCAATAACGGCCGAAAACACCGCTGTCCCGAAAGGCCCGGGAAGCCTGTTTGACGGTTCGTGTCCTGCCGGCAGCGTCTAAGCCGATACGCCCGTAACAAAAACTTCAAGGAAGCATCGGCGACCTTTAATCCTGGTCTGCCAGTTTGTACTCCTTAAGGAATGGCCGGTACCGGTACGAGATCGGCGCAACGCACGTATTGGGGCCAGGCTGATTCCCTCAATTCTTCAGCCCGATTCAACCGTCGGAGAAACGATAATGTCACGTGTGGCCCAAATCCTGTCGGCGCTCCTGCTGTTCATATCGGGCACGCTGGTGGTGTTTTATATGGCCCAGGCGCAACCCGAATCGGGACATTTGCTGCACGCTGATGATTTATTTCTCGATGGCAGCGCGCCCGCAGCAACAGGGAACTTTTCACAGCCGCGGATGCGTTCGGTCAGCAACATCGGCTCCCGCTGACGGAGGGAAGATCCATTCCCATGCGCCGGCATCTTACTGTTCCCGCCCCCGCTTTCCGCTGAAGTCACACCTCCCTACCTTGGGTTTTGGGGGCCTTCGGCCCCCGTTTTTTTAGCGGATGTGGGCACGAGTTCCGGGCAGAACGCCCGACTGACAAACCGCGGTTCAGAGATCTCCGTGAAAACAGGCCATTCCTGCAAAAATGTGACGGACTTGGCAAAGAAGGCGAATTACGTTATGTAATATCAAGATAAATATAAAAATTATTGACGTGACCGGAGAGGCGTCCGTCGGCGGCGAACGACCTGACCGGACCGGGGTCTGCAGGGAGCATTCGGGGGAATGAGGACCGCCGAATGATGTGCTGCGGCAATTCCGCACCGGAGGAAGGTCATGAGAAAGATAACGGTGGCGCTGACGCTGATCGCGATTCTGGTCCCACTCGGGGCCTACGCGAATACGCCGGAACAGAACGACTCCCAGGAAGCCAAATGGTCACGCCTGGCCGAACAGGCCAAGCCCGGGCCGTGCCCGGTGGAAGTGGAAGTCCTGCCTTACATATGGATCGAGCCCAGTACGGGTATCGAATATTCCGCGCTCAGGCTGCACTGTCCGGGACGGGACGACCTGGATGAAGAGGCACCCTCCACGTCCGGCCGGAACCTGAATCCTGCGGTCTCCGCGACGGCGACGTCGGCCAGCTAGTCACTCCCGGTAGCGCGCGCCGAAGACGATATCAGCGCGCAACGAGAACCGGAAACTGGCGGAGTAATCGTCTTCCTCACGGAAGAGCAGCTGGGGCTTGAGCTCCACAAACAGCCATTTCCTGTAGGCCCGAAAGCGAGCGCGGAACTGGGCGAAGTACTGATCGGCATCCCAGTCCGGATCGTCGTCCACGCGCACACCGATGTCGTACCCGAAGCCCACCCGGTCGTTATACTTCTGGAAAAGCGTTAACAGCTGCAGCACGTCGATACGGTCCTTGCTATCCAGATACCGGGCCCGGCTCGTGGACCGGAACAGCCAGTCCTCGGCGAGCCGCCGGTCGAAATCCAGTCTAGTCTGAAGCTCCGTGCCGTCATCCAGGTATTCCGCAGCCCCCGCAGAGAAGCGCATCAGCCAGCTCCCGAGACGCTCGTATCGAATAGCTCGAGCCCGGACGAAGGGGTCCGGCGGTCCGGCAGCCTTGACGCCGACAGCCGGGCGAATATCCCACTGGCCAGTATTCCGGAGCTGCCCTTCCAGTCCGATGTTGTAATCGTTGTCCTCTATGGCCTCGGGTACTGACTCGGACTGTGTCTCGGCCGTCTCGTCGGGATCGCCTCCCTCTATAAAGAGCCGCAGCTTTTCCTCCGCGCCGGGAAGATCCAGTCGGACCCGGAGACGCGCATCGGCCTCCGTGTCCTCGCCGCTTTCCCATGTCGATTGCATGCTCAACCTGGCATAGGTTTCGGTGGCGTCGGCATAGAATCGGTCATCGGCGAAAAATGAATCGACGAATCTGGCGGATTTCTCCACTCCGGCGGAGATGCCACCATGCATCACCACCACCATTCGCTCCAGGGAACTGGGGGCTTCAGCATCGCCTCGGGAATCGATTTCGTCGCTGTCCTCGACGTCCGACGGCTCCGGGGTGTCGGCGGCGATTTGCGCGGCACTTTCGGATGTGGCCCCGCCGGTGGCCGGCTCATCGGAAGTTAAGGCGAATAACGGTCCTGGCAGGAACGACAGGACGCAGAAAAATGCCCACGCCGAGCAATGACCGCCACCGGCGTTGCCAACATATTTTGCTGGCGGCGACCTGGCTTGCCTGATTTCTGGCGGAATCGCGAACATCGGCAGGCATCCTAGCACGCGGTTCCGGCAGTACGAGAGCATCTATAAAAGCCCCTCTCCGGGCGGCTGGCCTGGTCGTTTTAACGAAGGAGTCAACGAAAATAAATCCGGCGGGGTAGACTACGCGGCAGGTGCGGTCAATCAGAGCACGAATGAAGTCCTGTTGCGAATCGGGTTGCGCGGCGGAGTCGCTCCGCGACCGTCAGCGCGGTACGCTGGTGAAGGTCCTGTGGATCAACGCCGTGATGTTCGTCGCCATCGTGGGCGCCGCGATCTATGGCAAGTCCACCGCGCTCCTGTCCGACAGCCTCGACAACCTGGGCGACGCCCTCACCTACGGGCTCAGCCTGTTCGCCGTTTCCCGGAGCGCCGCGGCGAAGGCAAGGGTAGCGCTTTTCAAGGGAGGACTGATCTTTCTGGCCGCGAGCGTGGTGATCGCTCAGGTCATCCACCGCATAGCCTACCCGGTGCTTCCCTCGTACGAGATCATGAGTGTTTTCAGCGCGGCGGGCCTCCTCGCCAACGGCCTGTGCCTGTTTCTGTTATGGCGACACAGGAAAGACGACATCAACATGAGCTCGGTCTACGAATGCTCCAGAAACGACATCGCCTCCAATCTGTCCGTACTGGTGGCAGCGGCCGGCGTCTGGATCCTGAATTCGGGCTTGCCCGATATCATAGTCGGCACCCTGCTGGCCGCCTTCCTGCTGCGGTCCTCCGCGCGGGTCATCCGCGGCGCCCTGGCGGAACTGTCGCCGGGGCGGACCGGGGTCTCGCAGCTTTCCCGGGACTAGTCCAGTCCACGAAAGCCCCTGTCCGATTGAAAGACAACCGCGGCTACGTCTTACCCGGTCGGGCGTGAATCGCCACCCATGAAACCTCTCATTATCGAAACTGCCCGGCTTCGCGTCCGCCGCATCGGGCCTGAAGATGTGAACGCCATGTTTGACGTCTACGGTGATGCCGAGGCCATGCGCTGGGTGGACGACGGCAGTCCCATCACCCGGGCCGAGTGCGAGGACTGGATCCGCGTGACGCGCAAAAACTACGAGGTCCGGGGCTACGGCATGTTCGCGCTGCTCGATCACGAATCCTCCGAGATCATCGGCTTCTGCGGTCTCGTTCATCCGGGCGGCCAGACCGGGGTGGAGATCAAGTACGCCCTCAAACGAGAATTCTGGGGCAAGGGACTTGCCACGGAGGCGGTCAAAGCGCTGCTGGCGTGGGGAGCCGATTGCTTTGGCATCAACCACGTCATCGCCACCGTGGACCCGGAGAACAAGGCATCCCAGCGTGTGCTTCTGAAGGCCGGTTTGCAGGCCGTGGATCCTCGGACAAACGACGACGGTTCTATCACTCAGGTATTCGAGTGGAATGCGTCCCCTAGCGATGCTGATCGATGAGAATCGGATTGCCGTCCGGGTCGACGACCACGCAACTGGCAGGCCCCGTCGTGTTTTCGTCAGCCTCGCGGGCAAGCTTCACGTTTCTCTCTCGAAGCTCTTTCTGAATCTCGCGGACGTCAGTGAATGGATTCGACTCCCGACCCTGCTGGTCCCACCCCGGATTGAAGGTCAGGATATTCTGCTCGAACTTCCCCTCGAACAGACCAATGACGTGATCGCCATTTCTCAGAATCAGCCAACCCTCATCGGGGTTGCCTCCCACCGGCTCGAAACCGAGCCTGCCGTAAAAATCCCGGGAAACCCCGAGATCCCTGACGCTGAGGCTGATCGAAAATGCCCCCAGGTTCATACCCGTTCCTCCTCACTGCAGCCGTATTTCCTGCCGGCATCAGGACGGGCACTCCCGTCACGCAGCCGTTGGGTGGCTGCAAGCATGGCAGAGCAGGATGGTCACTGCTATATAAGGGGTAGCGTCAACGAACGGACGCTGTCTGGATATCGGCACCTGTTGGGGGGCGCAAGGCCATGCCGCACTGTCCGCACTGTCACGCAAAGCATATCTGGGGTCTTAAGGAAGGATCGGGGCAATCCGGCGAATATTCCCATGGGCGGCGGCTGCCTCATCACGGTGAGAAACTTCTATGCG
>JASFOT010000136.1:0-6386 GCA_050116375.1 Gammaproteobacteria bacterium
CGGCTCCGCTCACAAGCAAATGAGCAAAATCCTCATGGAATCCTTCCTGGTGTCCCAGACGGCCGGGATAACGGGACCTGAGAGCCCTGATCCTGTCCTCGTATCCTTGATGCCCGCTGCCCATCAGGACAATTCTCGTGCCGGTCTCCAGCAGCGCCGGCGCCGCGTCCAGTATGAGGTCCCATCCCTTCTGCCGGGTCATACGTCCGAGCATGCCCACCACCAGGCCGTCGTCGTCGGTTTCCAGGGCCTTGGCTTTCAACAGAGCGGCACGGCACCTGGTTTTCCCACCTGGCTCGTCCACCGAATATGTGGCGGGAATCCGCCTGTCGGTAGCAGGATCCCACTCGGTCAGATCGATTCCGTTGAGGATCCCGGTCAGGCGGTCCGACCTGAACCTGAGAACGCCGTCCATCCCGCATCCGAGATCGCTGTTCTGAATTTCTTTTGCATAGGTGGGGCTGACGGTAGTGACAGCATCCGCGTAGAAGATGCCGGCCTTCATAAAACTCAGGTGGCCGTAAAACTCGAGGCCATCCATATGGAAAGCGAGCGAGTCTATGCCGAGACTCTTTCGCACCTTGCGGTTGAAATTTCCCTGGTAGGCAAGGTTATGGATGGTGAACACGCTGGCGGCCGTGGAGTGATCCCCAAATTTCAGATAGGCGGACGCCAGCCCGCAATGCCAGTCGTGGCCATGAACCACATCGGCGCGCCAGCCGTCCAGTCCTTCCCTGGTGCCGAACATGGCGGCCACCTTGGAGAGGACACCGAAACGAATGGCGTTGTCCGGATGATCCTGTCCATGCTGGTCGCTATAGGGGTTGCCGGGTCGATCGTACAGCGCCGGGCAGTGGACGAGGTACACCGGGACCCGGCTGCCCGGAAGGTGCCCTTTCATCAGCCTGACGGAATCCGCTCCGATCAGTGGCCGGAACGGGCGACCCACGGGTCTTGCTTCCGCCGCTGCTGCAACGCCCCGGTAGGCGGGCATGATGACGCGGGCTTCCGCGCCGAAATCCCGCAACGCAGACGGTAGAGAGGCGCAGACATCTGCAAGTCCTCCCGTCTTTACCAGGGGGAAGACTTCGGCGCAGGCCAGCAGGACGTTGAGATCGACGGGCATCGGCAAGGCACCTCCGGCGAGTGACCAGCTCCGGGTCGGCCCCGGCCGGCGGGACCGGTCGGCCCGTTGCGGTTACTCAATCACGATTAGTGTCATATAGTTTAGTGAGTCTGAAAAGAGCAATCCTCTCCCGAGGTCCACTCAATTCCCTTGGAGATTCCCGCATGTCGAACAAGGCGCAAGGACGCTACGTCAGCAGCCTCACTCGCGATACGCTAGGGGTCATTCTGGCCGGCGGACGAGGCTCCCGTCTCAAACAACTGACGCTGAATCGGGCCAAGCCGGCGACACCTTTCGGCGGCAAGTACCGGATTATCGATTTCCCCCTTTCGAACTGCGTAAATTCCGGTATCCGCCGTATCGCCGTGATGACGCAGTACAAGGCCCATGACCTGATTATTCACCTGCAGCGGGCCTGGGGTCATTTCCGCGGCGAATTCGGCGAACACGTCGAGATCCTGCCGGCCCAGCAGCAGATCGACGCCTCCTGGTACAAGGGCACCGCGGACGCGGTTTATCAGAATCTGTCCTATCTGGAGCGACACGGACCTCGTTACGTGCTGCTGCTCGCCGGCGACCACATTTACAAGATGGACTACGGACTGATGCTTGCGCGGCACGCCGATTCCGGGGCGGATATCACCGTGGGTACGGTAGAGGTTCCGGTGGATCGGGCCAGGGAGTTCGGCGTCGTGGCCGTAGACGAAAAGAACCGCATCAAAGAATTCAAGGAGAAGCCGGAAAACCCGGAACCGATACCCGGTCGGGAAGGTATCGTCCTGGCATCCATGGGCATCTATGTTTTCACTTATGATCATCTTCGATCGGTGCTCGAAAAGGACGCTCGGGATCCCGGGTCCGTGCACGACTTCGGCAAAAACATCATTCCCGCCGCCATCGGGCGGGACAGGGTCTCGGCATACGTGTTCCAGAATGCCGAGACCGGGGTCCAGCAGTACTGGCGGGATGTCGGTAACGTGGATGCTTTCTACGAGGCCAATATGGAGCTGACCAGCCCCGACCCGGAACTCAATCTTTACGATGCAAACTGGCCGATCTGGACCTACCAGGAGCAGTGCCCGCCCGCCAAATTCGTGTCCGACGCGGCAGGCAAGAGCGGTGTTGCCATTGGTTCCATGGTGTCGGGCGGATGCCGCGTCAACGGCGGCGTCATCCGGGATTCCTTGCTGTTCTCGAATGTGGTCATCGAGGAGGGGGCCTATCTGGAGGGCGCTGTCGTTCTGCCCAACAGCCGTGTTGAACCCGGATGCCGGCTCCGCCGGGTCGTGATCGACGATAACTGCCGGATCCCCGCAAGCTCCGTCATCGGCGAGGATCACGACAAGGATGCGCAGCGCTTCTTTGTCACCCGGGACGGCGTTGTGCTGGTGACCAGGCAGATGCTGGAAGCCTGAGCGGGATTCGGGGGCAGGGATTACCCGCTCGGGACCTGCCGTTCCGACACCAGGACATTGAAACTGATACTGACCCGGTCCCGGTCGCTCCGGTTGATTTCGACCCCGTGTTCCAGCCAGGAGGGAAAGACATACATGCGCCCTTCCTCGGGACGCATTCTGACTTCGGTGGCGGTGAAGTGGGTTTCCTTGCCGACGGGCGGCCTCAGCATGGTGGCGGCGATGCGGGGATCCCTGAAGAATATGCTGCCGCACTCGGGCGCTGACAGGCTGACGTAATAGACGCCGCTCAGGTGGCAATTCGGGTGCACGTGAATCTTGTTGGACGCCCCCGGCGGACTGATATTGAGCCAGGCCTGGTGCCGATAGATCAGGTCGGGGAGAAAATTCTGCGACTCAGCGATTTTCCGGCAGATCCCGATGATCCTCTCGTTCATGTCCCGGAATTGTCCCAGGGTCTGGAGGATATTCGGGCTCTGCCACCCCGCCACGTTGGTATTGGCCACGCCTCGCGGATCCCGCTCCCGTAGTTCATAGGCGAGCTTGAGGATCATGGCGTTGAAACTGGCCCTGTCGTCGAACAAGGTGGTCCAGACCAGACTGGGAAACAGGGGTTTGGTTACGATTTCCACTGAATCATTCTCGTCGAAGGCGGCCGTATATCGCGGAATCGGAAGAATTATCCCGCCCGTGGCAGCCCGTTGTCCACGCGGTCCCGGTCACCGGTCGCTGGAGGCGAGGCCATTGTGAAACTGCCCTGGCTCGAAGCCTGGGCGACGGCGCTGGTCGCCATCGGATTTCCTGTTCGCGTTCTTGTGCTTTCCAGGGCCCCGGGCCTGAAGCCTCCTCCGAAGGCCCTGCCATCCCGGGTCAGGATCGGCAATTCCCGCTGGTCAGGCAGTCTGCGGATCCTGGTCCGGACAGATTGTTGCGACCCGGCGGCGCCCAGCTGCATCTAATACTCGAGAAACGGCAGGATGGACGGCGTCCGCCGTTTCCAGTCACTCCTCCCTTAAGGTGCCCGACCGTCTGATCGGTCGGGCCTTTTTTTAAGGTATCCTGCGGCCCCCAGTTTCCAGGAAGAAGGCCATGTACAAAATCCGTTTCTGGCAAACGCTTCTTATCCCGGTATGGCTTCTCGTGACCGGCAGTTCCCTGGCCGGGGAAAACGGGAACTGGATCGAGGAGAGCAACCGACATGCCCGCTATGTCCTGGAGGACAGCGCACGCCTGTTTCCGGAAACCGCGACGAGTAATGGATTCGAAGGCGCCGACGAGGACGTGATGGTGTTGGACGAGGACTTTGTCGCCGACGCGACTGATGCCCTCGAAGCCCAGATCGCGGAGCTGGAAAAGCGCCTTGAACAGACGAGCGACTCCCGCGTCAGGCAGGACATCCGGATCCTCATCGGCAGCCGCCAGCAGCTTCTGGGCCTTCTGCAGGCCCAGGAAGAACTGTTGCTGCCTTTTTACAACGTGGCCCAGGTCTTTTTCTACGGTTTGGGCGGTCTGCTCGATCCGCAGGTGGAGTCCGACCGGAGGCCCGCCGCGCTCGTTCGGCTGCGGCGTTACGCAGGCCTGGAGGAAGGCTATCGCCCGATGACCGAGCTGGCCAGGGCAAGGACCGAGGAGAAACTGGAGGATCCGGACCTTGTCGGGCCCTACCGCGGCGAGGTCGAGCGAGATCTGCAAAACTCGCCTCGGTTCATGGCGGGCCTGGAACAGCTGTTTCAGGCCAGCGGCCTGAAAGGATACGGCGAAAGCCTCGCGGCGCTGAAGGAACAACTCGAGGACTATGACGATTGGGTGGCCGACGTGGTGCTGCCACGCGCCCGAACGGACTTCCGGCAGCCGGGAACGCTCTATCAGCTTGCGCTGGAGCAGTGGGGCGTGGACGCCACGCCGGATGAACTGATCGCCGATGGGCTGGCGGGCTTTATGGAGATCCGGGGGCAGATGCAGGCCCTGGCCCCCGAGGTCGCCAAGGCCCGGGGGTGGGAAATGACCGATTACAGGGAGGTAATCGCAGCGCTGAAGAAAGAGCAGTTCCGCGGCGATGCCATTGTCCGCCGGTACCGGGAGGTCAACGACGCCCTGGAAGAGATCATCGTCCGCGAAGGCATTGTGAGCCTGCCGGAACGACCGGCCATCATTCGTGTAGCGACTGACGCCGAGGCTGCGGCCACGCCACAACCCCATCTGAAAACGCCACGGCTCATCAATAACGAGGGTCAGCTCGTGGAATTCCTCATTCCCGTGGCCGACGCGCCGGCGGCGGGCAGCCAGACTCCGGTCAGCGACGCCACCTTCGAGGCCATGGCCTGGACTCTAGCGGCCCACGAGCTTCGTCCGGGTCACGAGCTGCAGTTCTCCGCCATGATGGATCGGGGAGTGCCGATTGCGCGGGCCCTCTATGCCTTCAACAGCACCAACGTGGAGGGTTGGGCGCTCTACGCGGAAGCCGAGGTCAAGCCGTACCTGCCAGCAGAGGGGCAGCTGGCGGGACTGCAGATGCGCCTGCTGAGGGCGGCCCGCTGTTTCCTCGATCCCATGCTGAACACGGGCGGCATTTCGGTGGAGGATGCGCGTCGTATCCTGATAGAGGATGTGGTGATGACGGCCGAGACGGCGAAAATGGAGCTCGATCGCTACACATTTTCAATTCCCGGCCAGGCGCCGGCCTACTATTACGGCTATCGCCGGTTGCTCGAGATCCGGGCGAAGGCCGAACTGGCGCTGGGAGACCGCTTCGACCGCCGGTCCTATCATGACTTCGTGCTCGATCAGGGGCTTCTGCCTCCTGCCCTGCTGGAGCGGGCGGTTCTGGAGGACTACGTGCCTTCCCGTCTGACGTCTTCCGGCGGGTAACACACATCCCGGGACTGCGATGACCGCCGGGCACAGACCCGGGTGTTACCGACCGCGGCGAGGACAGCGGCCGCCCGCTCCGGCGGCGTAAAAGCCCGGCAGGAGTCAGATCAGGGCCAGCTGCCCAGGTGCCTCCGCGGGCGGTCTGAAACGGGTCGTGTCCAGATGCCGGATTTCCCCGGTGGGAATTCCGAGGCGCCGGCAGGCGCGATCGAAGCGGTCAGCCAGCATTGCCGCCAGGGGTCCCTGGCCCGTCATGCGGGTGCCGAAGCCGGGATCGTTGTCCCGGCCTCCGCGAGCTTGCCGTAAGAGACTCATGACCTTGGAAGCCCTGTCCGGGAAGTGTTCGCTCAGCCACTCCCGGAAAAGGCCGGCGACTTCATGGGGAAGTCTGAGCAGAATGAGAGCGGCGGCGGAGGCGCCGGCCTGACCCCGTTTCGGCGATGATGCTTCATCGTTCCGGGTCGGACAATTCCCCGTCATCCTGTATCGTCAGATCCATCCAGCCGGCGTAGCCGCACTCGGTTCGGAGCCAGCACTCCTTTGGAACATAGGTCTTTTTGAGGTTTCCCTGCGGCCGGAACGTGACCCGCAGCTTGGCGAATCTCGGGTCCTCGGGATGGTCGTTCCAGAAATCCAGGAGCACTTCGCCCCGGTCGGGGTATTCAAGACGCCTGAGACCCGTGACGCGGCCTCCCTCCACGAGGCAGTGGCCCGTGTCCAGATCGCAGGGTCGCCAGCGATCCATGGACCGTCCGAAGTCCTCCACATCCATGAAGGCCTCCACGTTCGCAACCTCTGCCCGCGGCGGGATGATGACGGCCATGCGGATGAACTGGCCGTCGTCGATCGCCGAGGAGGGAACTTCCGAGGTGTAGATTCTTGCCATCAGGGCCGGTCTGCCCATGGCGCCGGAAGTCCCCGATGCCGGGGCAGCGGAGGGAACGATTCCCAGGAGGATCCCGAGGCAGCTCGCG
>JASFOT010000137.1:0-6371 GCA_050116375.1 Gammaproteobacteria bacterium
CGCGCCACTCGCCGGTTCGATGGGCCAGCTCGGTACGGCCCTCGAAGGCGTCGTTGTCGAAGCGCGTGCCGATTTCGCCGCTCGGCTCGATCTCATTGTGCTGATAGTCGTTGTAGCTGCCTTCGACACGCAGGGACTCGAGCCAGCCTTCCGCGGCGCGCCACTCCCCCGCGAAATCGAAGCGGTCCTGGTCCAGATCGATCTTGGCGCCACCTTCGCCTTCCCCTTCCTCTTCCTCCTCTTCTCCATGCCCGTGCTCTCCGGGGCCAGGCAGACCGTAATCGGTTTCGTATGACGAGTAGGCCGCACCGAAAAAGCCCCGTTCACCGACCCAGGACAAACCGCCGGACCATGCGTCGGTGTTGGTGGCACTGTTGGCCAGCGTGCCCTTCTCCTCTTCGACCGGCTCGCCTTCCTCTTCTTCCTCGGTGCGGATACTGGTCCGCGTGGCGAAGCCGTCGATATCCACATCGTCCGTGTCACGCGTCACCCCGTCGAGATGCCAGGCGAGATTGCCGAATCGACCGTCGGCGACCCCGGCGAGCGTCTCCTCGTCGGCAGCCGTGTCGCCCCGGGCTTCGACCGTCGCCGAAACGGCGCTCTCCGGCAGGGTCTTGGGAATACGGTTGGTGACGACGTTCACGACGCCCCCTTCCGCCCCACTGCCGTAGACCAGCGTGCCGGGACCACGAATGATCTCGATCTGTTCCGCAAACAGCGGCTCGATGGAGACCGCGTGATCGGGGCTCACGTCGGAAACATCGAGGGAGCCGATCCGGTTCTCGAGTACCCGGACCCGCGGACCCTGCTGGCCACGGATCACCGGGCGGCTGGATCCCGGGCCGAAGTAGGTCCCGGTCACGCCCAGTTCCTCGCTCAGTACCTCGCCTAGGGCCCCGCCGTTGTTCTTCAGATACAGGGAGTCTCCCGACAGGATGGAAATCGGCAGGGGGATATCGGACGCACTCTGGCCCAGCGGTACCGCCGTGACCGTCATACGGTCCATCTCTGCATGCTCGTGCTCGTCGTGAGCGGGTTCTTCGGCAGCCTGGGCGGTACCCAGGAACATGGCCAACACGGAAACCGAAATACTCGGTTGCATTCTCATCACACATTTCCTCTACGCCTGCGCCGGCGGGCTCGCGGAGCCGCGACGGCGAACATGGGTCGTCCCCGCGATTCGGGGCGGGGGTTAGATGTGACGAGCGTGAGGCGGAGCGCGGATCGGAACACAGGGATCCGTGCGGAAGCTGGGGGCGAACCGGGGCCAGGCGGTAGGCTGCGCGTCGGGACGGATAGCCAGATCCGGCAGCCCCGCCGGCGTTTCCGCCGTATCCAGACGATCGATTACGACGCAGATCTGGCATTTCTCGCCGCTGTCGTGGGGGGTGGCGGCGTGCAGACCCGTCCCGATGACCTGCCAGGCGATCAGCAGGAAAGCCAGCACCAGCGCGGTGCGGCAATACCGGTGGATCCCGGCAGAGTGGATGGGTCGGCTCATGACGGCGCGATAATACAACGTGATCCTCGGGCGCGGAAAGACGGGCTATCGATGACCTGCCGGGTCGGCAGTCATTCCTGGCGAGGAAGCGTGTCCGTGTTGCTCGAGGCAAGCGGAGCTATCGACGGAGCGCTTCGAGCTCCTCTTCGATCATCACGTCCAGCTCTTCGGCAGCGAGGGCCAGACCGTCGAACAGCTGAGCTGACAGATGAGCCCAGTACATGCTGTCGCGAAGGTAGCCTTGGAAGTTCGGCCGCGACCGCATCCTGCCGAGTATTCTGTCAGCATCGGCGGGCGTGGCTGCGATCTCGGGCGCGCCGCGCTGGACCTCGGCATAGCTGGAGGGCGAATCCTCGCCCGAAGCACTCAGGAACTGCCGCATTAGCGCGGGATCGAACGTGCCCGCACGAAGCCTGAACTCCGGGTCTATGACAAACGCCAGGTCCCGGAAATAGGTTTCGGTGATCCCCTGATCACCCCAGGCAGCCCACTGATCTATCTGCAATCCGATTTGATTGTAATAGTCCGCTATCTGTCGCTTGAGCGCCTGATTACCAAGGAGGCGGAGGTCACCGGTAGATTTCAGTTCGTCGATCGTGAACTTCGAAATCGTTGGCGGGAACGTGACGCCGGCGAAGTGTACGCTGATGACCAAAGAGTCCGGATCGGGTGTAGCGTCCGGGTCCTGCAGCCAGGCATCGACCTGCCTGGTAATGGCCACACGGTTTCGGGCCTGATCGCTGCTGAATCGCAGGGCCCGGATATCCGACCTGATATCCGTTTGCAGTCGCTCGAGGTAACTGATCTCCGTGGCGGCATCCTGGCGGGCCTGTATCGCCTGATCCGCCCAGAGAGCGATCAACACGCCAAGGGCGACGATGGCGAGTTCGCCGAGCGCCAGCTCCCAGCTCCCGAGAAAGCGACCGATGAAACCCGATGCTCCTGCCCGATCATTCTTCATGTCGAATTCCGTCTTCTTGGTCCAAAACGCCAGGCGTTTTGGTCGCCGTTAGTCCTTTGTCTTCGGTTTGGAGAAAAGCGCAAACGGAATCGCCAATGGCCCGAGCAGCAGGCCCATCAACGCCCAGAATCGGGTATCTGCCGATCGCGACCGCGCGATCAGATAGCACGCCAGAATGGACAACAGAGAGATGACGATAAGAGCAGGCATGATCCGAGTATGCACGGGCTGACGCGGAAAGTCGCTTCAGGCCGCGTACAGGCTCGCCGAGGCGTCAATGGAGTCCGAGTAGAGCGAGGCCCCATGCCTGCTTCCGATCAGGGGCGGGTATCGTAATTTCATTCTCCAGATGTGACGCTCTCATCGGAATGAAGTCCAGTATCCTGCTCGGACCTTTTTCTCCCTGACCAGTGGAATTCGAAGGAACGCTGTTGTAGAAAGCCTCGGAAACTCGAAGCGCAACAACATTGGCAAGAATCTTTGCCAGTTTTTTGGATAAACGCGTGCAAGAGGCCCGGATCCATCATTCGCTGTCACCTGCGATGAATACGATTTACCGGAGTAGGGTCGCTTAACAGCCCGTCTATTACATTTGGGGAAGCGGTGGAGACAACAAAGGGCATCGTCTATGTCGCGACCAAGAAGGAGCGTTACCTCGCGGAAGCGTTCCTGTCCGCGACCAGCGCAAAGGAGTTGATGCCGGAAATCCCGGTTGCGGTTTTCACGAACCTGACCGATTCCGTATTTGCCCACGCACCGTGCTTCGACTCCGCGATCCCGCTGGAATCAGCTGAAGGTTTCGGCAAGACCTGGTCCGAGGGCCAGCTGGACAGGATTCGATCCCTGCCCAACTCTCCCTTCGATTTCACTCTACACCTGGATACGGACACGCGGATTCGAAGTGCGGAATTGATCCATGCCTTCGACCTGCTGGAGCACCACGATATCGCCATGGTGGAGTGCTCCGAGGACAACAGCTACAGCTGTGAAAAATATGGCCGGCCCATGTTCAACGCCGGTTTCATCCTTTTCCGCAAATCGGCCGGCGTCCTCGATCTGTTGAGACAATGGGAGTCCAGAACCGAGGCATTCTTCGGCCTTGCCTGCTCGAAAAATGATCCTGATGTCGAGTGTCTGGCCCATATTGACGACCCGGAAATTCGGAGAAAGTTGCTCTTCATGGATCAGATCAGCCTTGTCCAGCTGCTGAGTCCGAACGTCAATGAGTGCGACGTGAATTGCCAAATTCTTGATGAGCGATGGAACTATCGTGGGTCGAACGCCGGACGGCCGCCTCCGGAACGGCTCATCGTCGATCATCATCCGGTCAACCGGAAGGTTTTTTTCGTCCGAGATCTCATCCTGGCCGCCATGCGATATCGCAATGAGGCAAACAGGCAGTTCGGCCTTGACGTGCTGCGCTGGACAGATCGCCAGTTTCCGGGCCGGAAGAACGTCATGAAGCTGCTGGTGGTGAGCGAGATTGATGACGGAAACTACAGCGAGGCGTTAGTACATATAGATCGGATTCTTGATTATTTCCCGGGTTCTGATTGGGCCATTTCGGCGAAATCGAAGGTCAATGCACTTTTGAGTCACGCTCGCGAGAGTAAGTAAAAGTCGGCAAGCAGAAAACCGACGTAAATGAGCTTCTTTCATGGCGCCTGACTGGCCATGCTCCGATAGCTCCATCGTTCGGCGGCTGCTTGTGATTGCCAAACCGCGACACAGTCTGCATTCGACGCATGCTTAGGGATCAGAAGCAGACGGGAAGAGAGAATCGAAGTGAG
Source organism: Gammaproteobacteria bacterium (assembly GCA_050116375.1). Classification (GTDB taxonomy): domain Bacteria; phylum Pseudomonadota; class Gammaproteobacteria; order Steroidobacterales; family XN24; genus JAHEFR01. The sequence continues at coordinate 4,253 of JASFOT010000137.1, forward strand.
GACGGCTCAGAGTCCAGTCAAACCGCTGCTGCCCGCCACGAGCGGATGTCCGGAGGTTTGCCAGGCTCTTCGACCAGACTACTTCTCAAACGCCTCAGGGTGCTGTTTACCGGCATCTCCAATTTTATCCCAGACGGCCCTGGAACCGAGCCAGATATGGTGCTTTACCCTGAGAGATTCGCCACCCTCTGATATCAAACCTGCCGGCACAAACATCCTCGTTGCGTCGTTGACACCGGGCAGCGAAGCGCCGCAGATTCGGCAAAACCACTTCTGCCAATCTGTGCCGGGTTTTTTCCAGTACGTGATCAGGCCTTCTCCCCGTATCCACCGAAACTTGTCGTTGTCGATGACAACCACCGCCATTCCATTGCTGCCCGAAGATCGTCTACAGATCGAGCAATGACAGACAAATACTTCCGTCAGATCAGCTTTGATCTCAAAGGCGACTCCCCGACAGTTGCATTCCCCAACCGCCATTCAGCCACCCTTTTTCCGTGCGGATGCGTACAGAACGAAACTCTATTGATGCTCGTGAAGCTAATCAATTCTCGCTTCGACAGCTGCCAAAGTCCTCCGCCTGAGCCGAAAGCGGGCCGCTCACGGCCGAGACTTATGGATATTTACGACCGCAGCCGGACGCTTCGACGTTGCTCGTATTCGGGTGTAGCCTGGGTCGAATCTTGCGGTTGTCGTCGGAGACCGGCAGGTCCCGAATCAGGGGTCAATTTATTGCGGTTTCTCTGGAGCTAGACCGAGCCTGTGATGTAGCTACGCATCGCATCGGCCTCTGACTTCACCTCGTCGAGGCGCAGTTGCAGAAGATCACGAATGCTGACCATGCTCACCAGTTCGCCGTCCTTGACCACCGGTATATGGCGCATATGTTTCGAGATCATCAAGGCCATGATACCGGCCGCCCTGTCCTCTGCGACGCATGTAATGACATTTTCCGTCATCAGATCGCGTACCTTTTTCCTGAGAAGATCGGCACCGTCTGTCCGCAGCGCGCGGACGATATCGCGTTCCGATACGATGCCCTCGATCTTTCGTCCATCGCCGCTGACCACAAGAGCGCCGACGTTTTCTTCCGCGAGCCGGTCCAACGCCTCGTCGAGGCCGGCATCGGGCGCTATCGAGACGGCGGAGCCGCCGCCCTGGGCATTGAGAATTCGCTGAACGGTCACATCGATTTCCTCGAGTCCGGTTGAGTTGCAGGCCCCTGTGGTGGATAAGACCGATCAAGGCGAACGCCGCACGGCATCCCGACATACGTGGCCTGAGATCAATAAAAAGGATAACCCGACTGCTGCTCCGTTGACATCAGATTTAACTGAGCTCAATCATCCAGGACGCCAATTGTCAGTTGGCGGAGCTCCGTTGAGATCGTCTGGATTCGGCCAGAGGCGGTCATGGCGAAGCAACGAAAACCCCCGCCCGAAGGCGGGGTTTTCAGGAGTCGATACCGTCATTTCTCAGTAGACGACGTAACCTCTCCGACCTACGGACACGCTGCATTCGGCAAATCGGGCGCTGAGCTTTCCGGCCACGGAATCAGGATCAGCGGATTCCTTTACCCAGGCATCGTAGGCCTTACCAAACGAGGCAGCATCCGCACTCCTGCCCAGCCAGTAATAGCTCTTCATGTCATGACTCTGGATGGGTGCGGCTATTTCTCCATGGTAGGCATTCTTCTTGCCCCACTGTTCATTGAAATCGTCAGCAATCGCCCGATAATCGGCAAGACTGCACCCTTCCTTAAGCTCTACCTGTATTACATCCAAATGATCGGCTACGGCCACGAACGGAAGAAACATCAGCGCTGTCATTAGTATTTTTCTCATTTCCTGATCCTTTAATCGGTGCGTTGTAAAAAAACAGCGGTCAACGCCAACAGCGACCGAATTCTATTGGTCGTCGTGTAGCGCCGCACCGCGGTTTCCGCGCCAGTGTACTTCACACGGAGCAATCTATCCCTTGAATCGAAAACCGACGAAATCAGGACAGCTATCAAGTCGCTGCTTCCGGGCAGACCCGGCCCATTCGTTTTTTGGCTCTTACGGCAAGCAGGCTCCTGGCGTGTCACCATGGCTGAGGTGGCCCTTGAGCGCTTTCCAGG
>JASFOT010000138.1:0-6354 GCA_050116375.1 Gammaproteobacteria bacterium
CCGGGAGCGAGAACTCCCGGCCGTGATTGTGATCGTTAGAATTTGTAGCCGATGCTGATGCCGTAGACCCAGGGGTCGATGTCCACGTCTTCCTTGATCTGGACCGGCTCTGTTGTACCTGGAATTAGGCCCGCCGGCAGCGTTATCTTCGCCTTGGTGTCGATGGCGATGTAACGAAGGTCGGCATTGATGAACCAATTATCGTTAATCATGTAGTCCAGGCCGACCTGGCCGGCGAAACCAAAGGAGTTGTCTTCGATTTCCAGGTCGCCGCCCAGGGCCTCGAGCGTGCCGTCCTCACCGTCGTCGAAGAAGATTGTGTAGTTCACGCCGGCGCCTACATAGGGCTGGAAAGCGCTCTTCGGAAGGAAGTGATACTGCAGTGCCAGGGTCGGCGGCAGGTGCTTGGTGGAGCCCACCTTGCCCAGACCGTCCACCTTGATATCGTGATCGAAGGGATAGGCGGCCAAAAGCTCGACGGCCCAGTTCTCCGTGTACTGGTAGGAACCGGTGAAGGTCAGGCTCCAGGCGTCGTCCACGTTGATGTCCTGGTTGCCGAGCCCGATGTCCAGGGCGGTCAGATCAATGTCGCCGTTGGGATCGTCCGGATCCACGTTGGAGGCGCCGACACGGACATAGAAATCGCCGGCGTCGTGGGCCAGCGCCAGGGGGGCGGCAAACAGGATCGCCGCGGAAACGCTCATCGCAAGAAAAATGCGCATGGCTACTACTCCCGTTTTTGTGAGGAATCTGAGAGAATTCTAGGAGCGCGGTCCATGATTCGTATTGACATGGATCAACTTCCAGGTCCCTGTACAATGGGAACCGGGGGATCGCTCCGGACCGCAGGTCCGGCCGACGGCGGTTAGAGGGACCGCCGGCAGGGTCATAAGGAAGGTCAGGAATGCACGGCAGCCGAAAGGTCGTCAATATCACCCGTCTGCGGCAGGCATGTCGCACCTGCTCGCTCATGGAGCTCTGTCTCCCCATGGGCCTGACCAGCGACGATATCCTGGCGCTGGAAAAGATCGTGCACGTGAAGGGGCCTCTGGACCGCGGGGCGCACCTTTTCCGGGAGGGTGATTCGTTCCAGGCGATTTTCGCTGTCAGGACCGGAGCACTGAAAACCTACAGCATCGATGCCGATGGCCGCGAGCACGTGCTGGGGTTCCACCTGGCGGGTGAGCTGCTCGGCCTGGATGCCATCTATCCCCGCTACAATCGCTGCAGCGCAGTCGCCCTGGCGTCGGCGTCTGTCTGCGTGCTGCCCTTCAAGCAGCTCGCCGAGCTGGCTCAGCAGGTCTCCGGCCTGCAGGCGACCATCCTGAGGCTGATGAGCAAAGACCTTTCCATGTCCGCGAACCTGGCCACGGATCATACCGCCGAGGAGCGGCTCGCCGGCTTCCTGCTGAGCCTCGCCCAGCGGACGGGAGGCGGCACCGAACTCAGGCTGGTCATGCCCCGCCGGGACATCGCCAGTTATCTCAGGCTCGCGACGGAAACGGTCAGCCGCCTGCTGGCCCGTTTTCAGCAGGAGGGCCTGCTTGAGGTCCACCGAAAGGACCTGCGTCTGCTCGACCTTGAGGGTCTGAGAGAGCTGGGCGGGAGCTTCGAGATTCTGGATCGCCGCCGCCATCGGTCGGGACTGGTATAGGCTACATCCCGCGGCCCGGCCGGCGGGCTATTGGTCCAGGATGAGGATGGGTCGCGTGAAATACAGGCCCCTGATTGCCTTCGTGCACATTCAGAAGGCGGCAGGAACCACTCTCAAGTTCATCCTCAAAAATTCCCTGGGCGTTCGTCACAGCGACGTCAATCCAGTGGCGCCGCCGCCGGACCGTCCCTTCGATACCAGTGACCTGGCCTTCGTCCGGTCCACCAATCCCTGGCTTTGCAGTATCAGCGGCCACGAAATCATCGAACCGACCCGTCACCTCGGGGATGCCGTGCAGCCCTTCACCATGCTGCGCGACCCGGTGAGCCGGTCGCTCTCTCATTATCAGGACAAGCTGGTTCGCGGCCGGCGGAGGATCACCTTCGAACAGTTTGTTTGCGATCCGGCGAACAGGAACTTTCAGGTTCGGAAGATCGCAGGCGAAGAGGATCTCGACAAGGCCGTCCGGCTGCTCCGGGAGCGCTACTTCTTCGTCGGTCTGGCCGAGCGATTCGCGGAGTCGGTTCGCATCCTGCAGGCGTTGTGCCCGTATTCGCTGGACATTCGATACCGGCCGAAGAACGTGGCGGCGGACCGCAGTATCAGCGATGCCCTGGCGTCCGAGCCCGACGCGATCGATCGTCTGAATGAAGCGAACCAGCTGGATCAGCGGCTCTGGGACTACGTGTCCGATGACCTCCTGCCCGAACTCGCCCAAAAGGCCGGCGTATCCCGTAGCGAGCCGCTGCCGTCACTCGGATCCCTTTCCTTTCCCTGGCGGTTCCACGCCAGCCGGGTTTATCACAAGCTGGTCTACCGGCCCCTCCTGAAGCGCGAGCGGCGACTACGCGCCGCTCAGGCGTAGCCCAGGGATGATCGACGGTTCAGGGGCTTGGCGAGCAACATCTGAACGTTGCCAATCTGGCGCTCCAGGAATCCGCCCTCGCAATAGCAAAGATAGAACTCCCACATCCGCACGAAGCTCTCCGGGTATCCCAGCTCGCGGACGGCGTCGATATTCTCGAAGAAGCGCTCCCGCCATCTGCGCAGGGTGGTGGCGTAATGGGGTCCGATGTCCTGGAGATGGAAGAGCCGCATGTCGCTAGCGCGGGCGACGCTGTCGGAGATGGCGTTGACCGACGGGATGAATCCTCCGGGGAATATGTACCGCTTGATGAAGTCCACGCGTTTCACCGATTCATCGTATAGCTGATCACGAATGGTGATGGCCTGGAGGAGCATCATTCCTTCCGGTTTGAGCAGTTCGCTGCATTTGGCGAAATAGGTATCCAGGTACTGATGACCCACCGCCTCGATCATCTCCACCGAGACCAGCTTGTCGAATCGTCCCTCAAGGTCGCGATAATCCTCCAGCAGAAGCGTGACGCGATCCTGAAGTCCCGCCTCGGCGACACGGGCCGTGGCCAGTTCGTGCTGCCGCCGGGAGATTGTGGTGGTCGTCACCCGGCATCCGTATCGGCCGGCAGCGTAAATAGCCAGGCCGCCCCAGCCCGTGCCGATCTCCAGGAGATGGTCCTCGGGACGCAGATCGAGTTTTCGGCAGATCGCGTCCATCTTGGCCAGCGACGCCTGCTCCATATCCACGTCATCGCTGGGGAAAATTCCGCAGGAATAATTCATGGTGGGATCGAGGAACAGCTGGAAAAAGTCGTTGCCCAGGTCGTAGTGAGCCGCGATATTGCGGCGGCTGCCGTCCCGATTGTTACGGTGCAGCCAGTGCGCGAGCCGGTACATAGGCTGGGAGATCCAGCCGGCGCCGTCATCCATCTTCAACAGCACGTCCCGATTGCGCACCAGGATGCGCACGACGCTGGTCAGGTCGTCGGGCCGCCAGTGTCCGCGCATGTAGGACTCTCCGGCGCCGGTGTTTCCCCCGAGGGCCACGTCTGCCCAGAACCGGGGGTCCAGGATCTCGATGCTGGCTGACAAGTCGCAGTTCTGGCTGACCTGGCCGAAGCGAAAGGTCTCATCGCCGTCTATCAGGGTCAGTTTTCCATGCTCGAGTCTGGCCAGCCGGGCGAGCATGGCAGCGCGAAGGCTGCGCTGTAGCCAGGTCGTGCGGGCGGTCTGGCGCCCGGCGAAGTCCGCGGGAACAATGTTTTCTCTCATCGGCTTTCCAGTGTCTCTTCCGGGCGCGTCCGGAGCTTCTCCGGATGCGGGTGGAACGTGGCGCCCTTCAGCCACAGCCGGAGCGCCTGCCAGTGGATTCTCAGGATTACGGCTACCGTGATGGCCGGGTACCGAATCAGCATCCATGCCAGCCGGGGCCCGGTGATCTCCTTTCGCGCCAGCGTCAGGGTGGCGTCGAATACACGCTCTCCGCCGCGGTGGTTTTCCATGTGAACAATCAGGCTGGAGGCCGGATCGACGAACCGCCACCGGTAGTCCATATCCATGGGCAGGAACGGGGAAACGTGGAATTCCTTGGTGACTTCATGGTGGCTCGCCGGCCCGATACGCCGGTCGGCTGACGCGGGCAGCACATAACAGTGGCGTTCTCCCCACGGCGTGTTGTTGACCTCCGCCACCACGCACTCCACCCCTTCATCTTCCTTGTCGAAACAATAATAGAAGCTCACCGGATTGAAGCAGTGCCCGAAATAGCGCAGGTGGGTCAGCAGCCGGATAGGCCCGTCAGGCCGGGTGCCGGTACGGGACTCCACCAGGTCCCGCACGCACTGGTCCAGCGGCCGACTCACGTCTCCGAGATGATCCTCCCTGCGGAACCGGGCGGGCGCCGCGCGGCGGGCGGACCAGAACCACCGTCCCCGGAATACCCGCGGTATCTCCGCCAGGTCCAGATACATCATGAAGATCCTGTATCTGAAACCGTGACGGACCTGGCCCCTGCGGCGGTGTCTAACTTGCCCTTCGTAGATGCAGCTCTTCATTATTTGTCCAGCGTTCAAAGGCCTCCAGCGCCGCCAGGCCGCTTTTCACTCCGTCCTCGTGGAAGCCGAAGCCCCAGTAAGCTCCGCAGAAAAATGTCCGGTTAGCCCCGTTGATCTCGGCGTGTCGGCGCTGGGCCTGGACGCCTTCCGGCGTAAAGACCGGATGGTGATAGACGATGCGGCGGAGCACGGTCTGCGGACGGATGGCTTCCTCCCGATTGAGCGTGACACAAAACTGCACCGGCGCCTTCAGGGACTGGAGGATATTCATGTTGTAAGTCAGCGCGACCCGGCCCCGGCCGCGTTCGGGAATGTGATAGTTCCAGGCGGACCAGGCCTTTCGCCGGACGGGAAGCAGGTTTTCGTCCGTGTGGAGGACGGCGACGTTTTCCTGATAGGCAATGCTTCCCAGGATTTCACGTTCCTCCGTTGTCGGTTGTTCCAGCATGGCCAGCGCCTGATCGCTGTGACAGGCGAGGAAGACCGCGTCGAAGGTCTCCCGGTGGCCGCGATCGGTGACGATCTCCACGTGATCCGCGAAACGCCGGACTCGTGTGACTCCCGAGCCGAGCCGGATGCTGTTCTCGAACGGCCGGACCAGTTTCTTCACGTATTCTCTCGAGCCGCCCCTGATCACTCTCCACAGCGGCCGATCCTTGATGTTCAACAAGCCGTGATTGTTGAGGAACTCGATGAAATATCGAGCCGGGAAACGAAGCATCATCTCCGGATCCGTGGACCAGATGGCGGCGCCCATGGGCACGACGTAATGCTCGATGAAGCGCCGCGAGTAGCCCCCGCTCTCCAGATAGTCTCCCAGGCTGACCGCGTCGTCTCCGCCGTCGAGAAGTTTCCGGCTGTCTTTGTTAAACCGGAGAATATCGCGGATCATCCTGTAGAAGCCGGGACTTATGAGATTACGGCGCTGGGCGAACAGCTGGTCGAGGGAACTTCCGCAGTACTCCAGCCCGGTTCGATCGCAGTGCACGCTGAAGCTCATGTTGCTTGGCTGGGAATCGACGCCCAATTCATTCATCAGCCGGATGAAGTTGGGGTACGTCCAGTCGTTGAAGACAATGAACCCCGTATCGACGGCCCACTGTTGGCCGTCCATTTCAATGTCGATGGTGTTGGTATGGCCGCCGATATAGCGATTGGCCTCGAAAACAGTAATGTCGTGGTCCCGCCAAAGCCGGTGGGCTGCCACCAGGCCGGATATCCCGGTACCGACAATGGCGATACGATGTCTTCTCATTGAAATCTGGCTCCCTTTTTACAGCCTGGCCTTGATTGCCCGAACCGCGCCGCCAAGAACGGGGATGCGCTCGTAGATCATGGCGCCCAAATCGAAATAATCCCGGTGGAAATGAACACGTTCGCCAAAACGCACAGCGGTTGCGCCCGGCAGCGTCAGCGTTTCTTCCGGTTTGAACCGGCGATGCCGCAGATTCATCTCCCAGGTCAGAAACGCTCTCTCTTTTTCGGAGATCACGTCCTCGAACCGGAACTCGATCTCCGCGACACCGTCGTACATCCTCCGGAAGTATTCGGTGAGCGCCGGCAGGCCCTCGACCCGGTGTACGGGATCGATAAAAACCACATCCGGGGCATACACCTCGGCAAGCAGGTGCAGGTTATTCCTGTCCAGTTCCTGATAGACGGCCCGAAATCGATCGACAATCGACCCACTCATGACACGGGCTCCTGTTGCCGGCCGGACGCGTTAGCCGTCTGGGCCGTCATTGCTAGTGATTCCTCCGAAAGAAGCCGGCGATCGTGCGCAGGCCG